>NZ_FYBS01000004.1:0-221305 GCF_900186185.1 Listeria sp. ILCC797 | reverse complement strand
GGCATCCCGAACCAAGCGCCTTCCAAAATCGCTCAAGGGACGGAGAATTTGAAAGATGTGCTGCAGAAGTTTGATGTGAATTTGGGTGGCGGAAGCAAACGAGCTGATGGTATAATAGAGAAAGCCAATGGGGCTAATGCTAATCTAATTGACGATTTTGTTAATGGAAAAGCATCGTTTGATGATGCTCTGCAAAGTTACTCTCAGAAATATGCTGAAATAGTATCTAAAAATGAAAAATGGTCATGGAATAAATCTATTTCTGGAGGAGAAAATTTATCAATTAAGCAGAAAAAATTGATAAAAGAAATGGCTGTAAATGAAGGGTTAATACCTGATGTAAAAGTGACTCCTGTAGAAAACATGAAATATGGATTTGCGGATTTTGAAGGCGCAGGAGTAGTTGAAGAAACTATTGACTTACCTAAAGATTTATGGCTTAAATCAGATAAGGAACAATTCAATTGGTTAAATGAACAAGTTGGTGGTGCTCGTCCTGGTAAAACATGGCACCATACTGAAATTCCTGGTAAAATGGAGCTTGTAGATTTTGGCATACACAACATTACAAGTCATAATGGTGGTAGAACTGCAGGAATGTGGGCAGATAGCGCAAGATAATAAAATAGTTTGGAGATGATTTTATGAAAATTGAAGAAACATCTATAATTTTACCTTTACCCACTCAAAAAGATATAGAAAAAGAAGAAAGTTATTGGAAAGTGACGTTGCCAATTGAATATGCGACATTTATTTCCAAATATAATGGTGCAGTGCCAATTACAAATGTTTTTACTGTTTCTTCACATGAGTATGTGATTGAAAGATTTTTATGCATTTTAAAGGATAGTGAGAACAATAAGCTTGGTATGTACGATATAGATGTTGTACTGTCCCAGATTGAAGATAGATTAACTGATAATGAGGATTTAGTCGGAGTTGAATTATTGCCTATTGCAAGCTTGTTTGGAGGAGATTTTCTTTGTTTAAGTTTTAAAGATAGAGAACATCCACCTACTGTTGGAGTATGGAAGCACGAAGAATCTTCTGAATTAGAGCCAGTATTTTTAAAAGGATTTTCTAGTTTTAAAGAGTTTTTGGCGAATTTAACTGAGTAGTGAAAATATAAAAAGAAATTTAAGTAGACATGCTATTTTGCTAGATTCTAAGAATGAAACAAGAGAATTTTTAAAGAACAAATTCAACTGCTAAAGCAAATGATGGGCATGTTATGCTAAAAACGCTCGAGGAGCAAGTCAAGGTGCTAGCTATTTTGTGAGTTCCTCGGGCACTGATAAACAGACATGCCCAATAAAGAAAGTCAATAGCGACGTTAGGAGAGTCTAGCGGTCTATTGACTTTCTTTATAGTGTCTCACGGATTAGAAGCGTCATTTTTCTCTTTTTCTTCTGCTTCTTTTAGAAATTGTTTTATGACAAGTACCTTCATAACTTCCATTTCATCATCAGTCATATCAAATTTCTTTTTTCCAATTTCTGTGATTGCTAGAAAATTCTTCAACAAGACATCTGTTAGCTTTTTTGCTTCTTCTTCAGATAAATTTTTAATACCATTTTCAGTGATATCCAAATGGTTAGTGTCTGAAGTTCCTAGTAAATAATCTAGCGTGCTATTTAGTTCTGCCGCAAGCTCTACAACTTTATCTAGTTCAGGTTCTCTTTTCCCATTTTCCCAATTAGTATAGGTTACTCTAGTTACTCCGACTAAATCAGCTAGTACTTGTTATGTCATTTTTTTCTCGGTTCGGAGTTGTTTAAAGCGTTCTGAAAACTTAGACATAATCACCTTTCATAAATTTAGCAAACGTGAGTGATGCCCTCTTACAAGGCGTGAAAAATGTCCCCACACAAGTGGGGGATATTGCCAAACTTGGTCAAACACAAATGAGAACGCGGATGGTCAGCCTAAAAACCGCCACTCAAGACGCATTACAGGTCGCCACACAAAAAGGCATCAAAGGATTGGACAAGGTCGGACAAACGGCAACCGCCATGAAAGGCTCTTTAAACTTGCCGCCACGAGCACATCTAGCTTTAGCCGGCATGGGAGGCATCCCGAACCAAGCGCCTTCCAAAATCGCCCAAGGGACCGCGAATCTGAAAGATGTGCTGCAGAAGTTTGATGTGAATCTGGGTGGCGGAGGCAAACGGGCTGATGGTATAATAGAGAAAGCCAATGGGACTGTGGATGATATTCCAAAAAATATTGAGGATATGCTAACCCCTGCTCAGAAAAAAAGTGTGAAGAAGATAAATAATAATATTAATGATCATTTAACTGACGGTGATTTTAGTGGAACAAGAAGAGATTTGGAAGGGAATCCAGTTCCTAAGAAAGGGGATTTTGGAAAATATTGGGATCATTTGGATGAAATGCTCAACACCCATAAATCTCTTATGGGTTCAAGGAGAAGTATTGAAAACTCACTAAAAAATCCTAATCTACCTAAAGATGTTAGAAATTTTCTTCAGAATGAATTACAAAAAGCAAATGATAGTCTTAAAAAGATCGATGACTTATTTAATGAATTTGGAGGTACAGATAAATGGCTGAAAAAATAAAGGATATTTATCATGAAAGTGATGATTTTCCTATTACGACTGAAAAATATGATATTTGGTTAAAAGAATTGTTAAATAAAACAGAAGATGAAATAGACGAAAATGATGTTTATACAATGTTTTCTCAGCATGTATTAGAAGATTTGGCAATAAAAAAAGCTATAGAATTTATTTTGGAAGATCCATTGGCTGGCGAAATGTGGGAGGGCCAATTTTTAGAGCAGTTAGCAAAAGAGCCTATTGAGAAATTGGAAATATATAGAAAGGAATTAAAAGAGTTACCTTCTCATATAGATCAAAATATAGATGATTCCTTGTGGGATTTTGATTTTGAAAGAGACGAGTTTATGGAAAAATATGAAGAATTTAAAAAAGTACTTTCTAAATTGTGAGCTGTAAAAAATGAGGCAAAAAAAGACACTTCATCAACTAACAAAAGCAAGCAATATGTATTGTACAAAAATTCAAAGGACTTAGGTGTACAATAATTTTAGTTAGAAAATAGTAAAGTTATTGAAACGGTATTAGTGAGGCACCAACTACTGATACCTTTTTTTGGTTTTGGCTCAACTGGTTTAGCCTTAGAGATCCTTACGGAAGTCTCGAAACGTGCCCAGCGCGGCGCTTTTGCCGTACTGGACGTTCATTGAAGACGTGAATAAGTATCATCGTTATCAAGTAACTGGCGATTTTAATGATATAAAGAGTTATGTAGATAATTGTACTAATAGTAACCTGAAAAATAAAAATTTATAATGATGTACAAATATATTATGGAAATAATTGGAGTAAAGTAAAAACTGGAGTTGGAGAAATTGCTCTTGGATTTGGTTCGGACGGTGGGGGAACTAAGTGGCAATTCCCTTTCTCTGTAGATATCTTAGAAAAAATAGGATTAGTAGAAGAAATATTATAGGAGGGTGTAGTAATGAAGGAACAAAAGAAGTTGCTAAATATTATTAGTTCTGAAAAATTACCTGTAAATCTATATAATGATTATGCTTTGCAACCATTTGAGGTGGTGTTACAAAAAGAAAATGGGTATACCATGTTTTTTCTACAAATGAGCGAGCGAGACTACAGGGAATAATAGTGAATTTTGATAAAGAGGAAGAAGCGCTTGAGGATTTGATTATGAAAGCCAGACTAATGAAGAAAAATTACCACTAAGATTTATTTTTAAATTGCTTATTAATAAACTTTTAAACTGATCTGAAAGTTATAAATGAAAAAGCAACAATCTAAAGCTTTTTCATAAGTAGAGTCAGTCATGAAGGACTCCTATAATGGGATTATGGACAAGTTGTTCGATATAAGTCAAGGTGCTAGCTATTTTGTGAGTCCCTTTTTCTTCCTTCCGACGGATATAAAATGACAGAGATATTTAAACGAGAAAGGTGATGTTTTGATGGAAGAGATAATACCAGGAAACGGTTTTGCAATAATCAAGAATGATGATAAGTATAAGATTGAATGGCCACAAGGTCTGTTCGATTAAGTAGTATAACTAAAGAACTTGCAGAAAAAGCATTCAAATCATCTGAAGAAGCTTATCAAGTAATGATATATGCAGAAACAGGAAAATGGCCATCTAGAAACATGGAAGAAAAAGTTAGAGAATTTATAAAAAAGTTTCCAAAGTTGCTAATTAAAGTACCTGACAACAGAGCGTTGTTTTCAGAAGAGGAATTGAAAGAATTGCTTCCTTTAGGGAAAAAGAATTTGTCTGAAGAAGCATCTGACTATCTGATTGGCGACAGGTCATTAAGTTAGCCTAGTCCTCTTGAATGTTTATTAAATGTAATAGTTTTTCTAGAAAATATGAGTTTATTGAAGTGGTATTTGTGAAGAAATAATCACTGATGCTATTTTCTGATTTTTCCTTCAACTACTTTACCCAAGAAATGTTACAGGTACCCACACAAAAAGGTTGCACTTTTCTCCAATTGAAAAGTGCAACCTTTATAGTCTATCTCTAAAAGTAGGTTTTTACCCAAAAAATTCAGCCATTTCCTCGCGAATATTCCCATTAAAAGTCCCGGTTTCTATGCGCGCTATCCAATTATCAAGCAAATCCACATCCGCTTTTAAATGTTGAATCGCGTTTTTAATAATTAGCGCAGTGGCAGCGTTTTCTGGATTGGCCGTTTTGTCCGCTGCCCGCTCGTGGCTCAATTCAAGCTCGCGGGACACCGCGTTTTTTCGTTCATTTAAATAGAACAAAAGCTTGTATTTATCGGCATAGTCGGAGAAAAGTAACGCCGGGTAAAGCGTTTTATACGACAAAATATCTTTTTTAAATAGTTTATAAAGCTCTTTTTCAATTTGGGCGCGCCCTTTTTCTGTAATCGCATACACCGTTTTTGTCGGCGTCTTTTCATTTTCAACCACTTTAGCGACTGAAATGTAGTCATTTTTTAAAAGTGAATCAAAAGCATAATAAATTTTAGCATCATTAATTTGGAATAAGTAATTCCAATCGTAGTGCTTTAAAAAGCGCTTTACGTCATAAGGATGCACATTTTGATAGTCAAGAACGCCTAGAATGACTAATTTTAAAGACATTTTCATTCCCCCCATTTTAAAATATTATACCAAAGTATAGACTTTTGACAAAGAAAAGCGAGCATGCCTATAATAAATTAGAATATGAATAGGGAAAGGATGATGGAAATGACCGAGCTAAACTGGGCAATCATTGGCCCAGGCGAAATCGCGCATCAATTTGCTGACGCGATGCAAAAGATGGGGCGCACTATTTATGCAGTTGGAGCGCGCAAAAAGGAAAAAGGCGAAGCGTTTGCTGCAGAATACGGGATTCAAACGGTTTATGACGACTTTGATGTGCTTTTTGCCGATGAAAATATTGATGTTGTGTACATTGCAACGCCAAATTCGCATCATTTTGAATTTATGATGCAAGCTGTGCAAGCCGGAAAACATATATTAGTCGAAAAGGCGATAACGATAAATACGGCGGAACTAGCTGCCGTTCAAACGGTTGCGGCGGAGAAAAATTTGATTGTTGCCGAGGCGATGACGATTTTTCACATGCCGCTTTATAAAAAACTAAGAGAAATTGCGAACTCGGGGAAACTTGGGGAGCTTAAAATGATTCAGGCATCGTTTGGTAGTGCGAAGCCGAATGATCCTACTAATCGCTTTTTTAATTTAGACCTTGGCGGCGGGGCGCTGCTTGACATTGGTACTTATGCTTTGTCGTTTGCGCGCTTTTTTATGAACGAAACGCCAACCGAAATTTTGACGACAGTGAAAAAATATGAGACGGGCGTAGACGAGCAATCAGGCATTATTTTACGTAATGAAAAAATGGAAATGGCGGTTGTAAGTTTAACATTCCGTTCCAAAATGCCAAAACGAGGCATCGTCGCCTACGAAAAAGGCTTTATCACAATTGATGAGTATCCGCGATCGAGCCAAGCAAGCATTACCTATTCAAATGGCAATCAGGAAATTGTGACTGCCGGCGATTCAAACAGAGCGCTCTCCTATGAAATCCTCGATATGGAAGAAAGCATTGCGAACGGGGCAAGCCAAACGATGGCACTCACTGAAGATGTGATTCAAATTATGACGAATGTGAGGGAGCAATGGGGAATTAAATTTCCTTTTGAGAAATAGAATAAGCGGTCGTCTATAATTAGACGACCGCTTATTTTTATTGAAGTGGGAGGATTAGCTTAGTCAATTAATGCAATTTCAGATTCTTTGTCGAAGAAGTGTGCTTTGGACATTTCGAAAGCAAGTGTTAGTGTTTCGCCGTTTACGTGATCTGTACGGGAATCAACACGTGCTACGAATTCGTGTGAGCCAACTTGATTGTGGAGCATGAATTCAGCACCAGTAAGTTCAGCCACAATTGTTTTCGCTTCAAAGGCATAATCAGGATTAGCTTCAATCATTAGAGGTTCATCGTGAATATCTTCAGGACGAATGCCGAAAACGATTTCTTTATTGTCATAGCCTTTTTCTTTTAAGACTTTCAATTGGCCTTCTGGAATCGAGATGGTGAAGTCATCACCAATGAAATGGCCATTTTCTATCCGACCGCTAAAGAAGTTCATCGCAGGGCTACCAATAAAGCCAGCTACGAACATGTTAACAGGGTGATCATACACTTCTTTTGGCGAACCAACTTGTTGGATAACACCATCTTTCATAATAACGATACGAGTCGCCATAGTCATCGCTTCGGTTTGGTCATGGGTAACGTAAATCATCGTTGTATCAAGTTTTTGATGTAGTTTTGTAATTTCCGCACGCATTTGCACACGAAGTTTAGCATCTAAGTTTGATAGCGGTTCATCCATTAGGAAGACTTTTGCATCACGTACAATCGCACGACCTAAGGCAACACGTTGTCTTTGTCCACCAGAAAGCGCGCTTGGCTTACGTTTTAAATACTCGGTTAGGCCTAAAATTTTGGCCGCATCTTCAACACGAGTTTGAATTTCGGCTTTTGGCATTTTACGAAGCTTAAGACCAAACGCCATGTTATCGTAAACGGTCATATGTGGATATAAAGCGTAGTTTTGGAAAACCATTGCGATGTCGCGGTCTTTTGGTGCCACGTTATTCATCATTTTTCCATCAATATAAAAGTCACCTTTTGAAATTTCTTCAAGACCAGCAATCATTCGAAGTGTTGTGGATTTACCGCAACCAGACGGACCAACGAAAACGATAAATTCTTTGTCCGCAATTTCCAAATTGAAGTCTGATACAGCCGTTACTTTATTATCATAAATTTTATACACATGTTGTAAAGATAATTGAGCCATTCTATTCGCCTCTTTCTTTTTAACTTACTTGTATTGTAAATGAAAACGCTTTACAAAAACTATGGCAACATGCACAAAAGCCGAATGAATTTTTTGGGCATGTTGACAAAAGTTAGCTGAGCAGAAAAGGGTGTTTTTGAAAAGGGACGAATGTCTTGTTTTAGAAAAGCATGGTGCCATGCACTTATATTTGTGAAATTAAGAACTAAAGGCCTATTTTTTTCGAATATCTAGGAAATCACTTTAAATGATACTTTATATTGTGTTATGATTATTTTGCTGATACAAGATATAGTTTTTATAACGGTGGGGAAATACTGTTTAAAAACAGACTGAAGATAATCGGGGGAATGAGTTATGTACATGGAGCAAGCTGTAGAACAAGTTGTTATCAAACGAGATGGACGAAAATCGAGTTTCGATTTGATAAAAATTAGGAGTGCAGTGCTGGCATCAATGAAAAGTATTCATGTGGAGGATGAAGCTTTTTTAGATGATATTGTGGTTGAAATTGTGAATTCTTTACCAAGTGAAGGGGAATTAACGATTGATGAAATTCAGCATACGGTTGAAAATGCGCTGATGAAATCCGCTTATCCAGATGTTGCACGAAGCTACATAGAATACCGCCATGACCGCGATGCTGTACGTGAAAATGTGACCGACATGACGAAAAGTGTTCAAAAATTACTTGAAAAAGACAAGACGGTTGTCAATGAAAATGCGAATAAAGACGCGACTGTATTTAATACGCAACGCGATTTAACGGCTGGAGCGGTTGCTAAAAGCTATGCGCTGAAATATATGCTGCCTAAACACGTATCAAACGCGCATTTAAAAGGAGATATTCATTTTCACGATTTGGATTACAGCCCGTACCACGCGATGACGAACTGCTGTTTAATTGACATTAAAGGAATGCTTGAAAAAGGGTTTACAATTGGGAATGCGAATGTGGAAAGTCCGAAGTCGATTCAAACTGCGACCGCGCAGATCGCGCAAATTATCGCGAATGTGGCGAGCTCACAATACGGCGGTTGCTCCGTCGACCGCATCGATGAAATTTTAGCGGGTTATGCTAAGCGCAACTATGCGAAACATGAAAAGGAAGCGGGCGAGTGGGTTGTTGCTTCCAAGCAAAAGGAATATGTTGAAGAAAAAACGCGCAAGGACATTTATGATGCCATGCAAAGTTTGGAATATGAAATCAACACGTTATATACAAGCAATGGTCAAACGCCATTTGTCACGCTCGGTTTTGGTCTTGGGGAAGATTGGTTCGCACGCGAAATCCAAAAAGCGATCCTCACTGTTCGCCTTGGCGGAGTCGGCAAAGATAAGCACACGGCGATTTTTCCAAAACTTGTCTTTTCGTTAAAAAGAGGAACGAATTTGGAGGAAAACGACCCTAATTATGATATTAAACAACTGGCGTTACAATGTTCTGCCAAGCGTATGTATCCCGACGTTTTAAGTTTCGACACGCTAACGAAATTGACGGGGGACTTCAAAGTTCCGATGGGCTGTCGCTCGTTTTTGCCAGCGTGGAAGAACGAAAACGGCGAGTTTGTGAATGCCGGCCGAAATAATCTTGGCGTTGTCACGCTTAATGTTCCGCGAATCGCGATTCAAAGCGGCGGCGACCAGACGAAGTTTTGGGATATTTTCCATGCGCGCATGCAAACTGTAAAAGATGCCCTTTTATTCCGTTTAAATCGCGTCAGAGAGGCACGCCCAGAAAACGCGCCGATTTTATATAAATACGGGGCTTTCGGGAAGCGACTACAAGACGGCGATGCAGTTGACGAACTCTTTAACAAAGAGCGTTCCACCATTTCAATCGGCTACATTGGTCTTTATGAGGCGGCGACCGTTTTTTATGGTGGCGAGTGGGAAACGAATTCCGAAGCGAAAAACTTTACGCTCGACATCGTGAAAAGTTTGAAAGAATACGCGGACGAGTGGAAAGCAGAATACGGTTACTGGTTTAGCGTCTACTCTACACCAAGTGAAAGCTTGACCGACCGTTTCAATCGCCTAGACCGCGAAAAATATGGCGTTATTAAAGACATAACCGATAAGGAATACTATCAAAATTCATTCCATTTCGACGTGCGCAAAAAAATTACGCCGTTTGAAAAAATTGATTTCGAAAAAGAATATCCAGAGTTTTGTTCAGGTGGCTTCATTCATTACTGTGAGTATCCAAAAATTGTACACAACACCAAAGCGTTAGAGGCTGTTTGGGACTATGCCTACGACCGAGTCGCTTATCTCGGAACAAATACGCCAATTGATAAATGTTATGAATGCGAATTTGAAGGTGAGTTTTCCCCAACAGAAGAAGGATTTAAGTGCCCAGAGTGCGGAAACACAGATCCTGAAAAGGCGGACGTTGTGAAGCGAACTTGTGGCTATTTGGGCAATCCGATGAAGCGTCCGATGGTTCACGGGCGTCACGTGGAAATTTCGAAGCGTGTGAAACATATGGAGCTACGTGATGAATAATCCAGCGCCAAAAGAATGGCAATCTGAAAAACTAAGTCGCGGTTTTATCGCGGACTATAAAGCGTTTAATTTTGTGGACGGGGAGGGCGTCAGATGCAGTCTTTATGTATCTGGTTGCCCTTTTCATTGTGAAGGTTGCTATAATAAAGCCGCGCAGTCGTTTCAATACGGCGTGCCGTTTACAGAGGAACTTTTAGAAAAAATTGTCCGCGACGTTCGGCATGAGTCCGTGCAAGGCTTAACACTTCTCGGCGGAGAACCATTTCTAAACACGGAAACTTGTTTAACGGTTTGTAAAAAAATTCGCGAGGAGTTCGGCGACTCAAAAGATATTTGGTCATGGACCGGCTACACGTGGGAAGAAATGATGCAGGAATCAGAAGATAAACTCGAGCTACTTTCTTATGTCGATGTGCTCGTTGATGGCCGTTTCGAGCAAAAGCTTTTTGACCCCAATTTAGCTTTCCGCGGTTCGAGCAATCAACGAATTATCAATGTAAAAAAATCAATGGCAAGTGGTAAAGTTGTTTTATATAAGTAAAAGCTTGGTCGCTATGACCAAGCTTTTTTCATGGTTAAAGATGACTTTTTACAAAAGTATTGCCATCTTCTCTTTTTAATAAATTCTGATTGACTAAGTTTATAAGAATTTTGTCCAAAGTTTTGCGCGAAACGCCACCATATTTGGACAACATTGTTTTTGTAATAAAACTAGGGATTTCAAAATAACCGTTTATTTCGGGAGCTTCCACTTTTTGACAGAAAGTTTGTAACGTATAAATGATGCGCTTATCAGTGGGAAGATCAAATTTCATGAGTTCAAAACAAAATGCCGAAGAATTTTCCGTAACTGCATTTAGCAGCCATTCCATATATTCGATTTTATTTGAAGCAAAGTTTAGAAAGAATTCTCGGTTTACAAAAGCAACTTGTGTTTCGCTATCACTAATAAGACGTAATTGATCATGCACGCCCATTTTATAGGGAGATTGGTGGATAACATTACCTGGAACAAAAAATTGTAAAATTTGAAAGGTCTTATTTTCCAAATGGAAACAACCCTCCAAAATAATGACTATATGTGTATCCATTTTTTGAATCTCAAGCGTCTGATTTCTCTGTATTGTCTCGAATGCTACATGTGAAGGATACACCTTGCTTTGATTCAAATCCTCAACCATACTGAGCAGCTCGCTATGATTCATAATATCGTCATCTCCCAACAATTTATACTATCATAATAGCAGAAAAAAGTGAAGAATGACTGTTTATTGCATTATAATTAATAAAATTTTAAATGAAATCTTTATGAAGGGACTTTTACAAAAAACCTTTTATTTTCGATTCGTACAAGCTCTTTTTGCATTAACGACTCTAAAATTTTATCAAGTTGTTTACGTGAAATATTCCCATATTTCGCGAGTTTAACCTTATTTATAAAAGAAGGTACAGCGAAATAGTCATTTTTTCGAGTCGTGTTTAACTTTTCACATAAATATTGTAATGTATAAACAACCCTACCTTCTGTAGAAAAGTCATATTTAATAAGCTCATTGTACAAGTTCATATTGTTAAGTAAAGTCATCTCAAGTAGCCATTCCATATAAGAAGGTTTATTCGTTGCGAAGTTTAGAAAATATTCCCGGTTAACAAAAGTAATCTCAACATCTGTATCGCAGACTAAAAATAGATTTTTTTCTAAATTTAAACCTGCCACTTGTTGGTTAATGACGTCACCTTTTGAGAAAAAATGAAGAATCTGTGCATTTTTATTTTCCATATGCACAGTCCCTTCATGAACCACAATGAATTCATTTAAAAAGCGTTTCCCATCAATGATTGAGTTTTTAACTAATTTTTCAAAATTTATCCATGAGTTATCAAGTTTATTAGAGTTTAAGTCTTCTAAAATCTCTTTAGTTCTGTCGGTAAACAATTCAATCAGCTCCTTTTTTTTATTATCATAACAAGAATGAAACGAATGAATATGTGGAATTTACACATTTTTTTGCTGTTTTTTGTTTAAATTTAGTCAAATGTTTTATGAAATCATGCTTACAAAATAATGATTAAGGGAATGGAGAGAAGAATAACTTTTTAGAGGAGTTGACACATATGAAAGAGAACGCGACAAGAGAAGAAATGAACGAGCAGTTTATCGAAGATCAATTTTTTGAATCGGGGCACACGGGCTTAAAAGTTCGCCAAATACTCATCACGATTTTAGCATGGCTAGTCTTTTTTCTGCCATTCGGCTTAGTGTTGTTTCCCATTTTATTTTTAAAGGAACGCGTCATTATTTTTGCCGCTTTTGAAACAGCCATTCGGATTTTTCGAATACTTGACATCTTTTTATTAGTAGCCATTATTTTTATTGTCATTTATTTCTTATTTCTCACACACAAAACGAATAAAAATTTCGAAGAACGCTTGCAAAAAGAAATTACATACGATGAATTTGAATCAAATACACGAGAAGCTACATTAGAAGCATTTTTTACAGAGCGATTTGGGGATAAAGCAGAACGGGAGGCCGCAAAATTTGTGTCCATACCTGAAGAAAAAAATATCGATGAAACTACAATCCGTGATTTATACAAAGAAAAAGGGGTAGAACTCAAATGAATTTAAGTCTTTTTCATACAGGAAATACCGTTTTAGATATGACAATGACCATCTTTTTTGTTATTTTGCTTACTTATCCTATTTTAGGAGGACTTGCTTGGTTTTTCGGAGCGTTTTGTTATTCTTATTTGTTCAAATATAGGCAAGAAACCTGGACAAATATTCCGCCAGAAGTAGAACCATTTATAACCATTATGGTTCCAGCACATAATGAAGAAATCGTTATCGAGGATACAATCGAATATTTAATGAACAAAATAAACTACGAAAATTATGAAGTGCTTGTAACAGACGACGGTTCCACAGACACAACGCCAGAAATTTTAGCACGGCTAATGGCTAAGTACCCCAACTTACGCGTCGTCAGAATCGAAAAAAACAAAGGGAAGGCACACGCATTTAACATTGGCACAAGCTTTGCGAAAGGCGAACTCATTTTAAGCAATGACGCTGACACAGTTCCTGAACCGGATGCTTTATGGAAATACGTCAATTATTTTATCCGTGAAGACGGAAGAAACATCGCCGCCGTGACCTCCAATATGGACGTACAAAATCGTTCAACACTCGTTGGGAAGTCTCAAACCGTCGAATTTTCAAGCATCGTCGGCATTATTAAACGGACCCAAAGCAGCGTTTTTGGTGTTATCTATGCCTATAGCGGGGCAAACACAATGTACCGAAAAGCCGCTCTAATGGACGTTGGCATGTTTCGCCAAGACCGCGCTACAGAAGACATTAGCATCGCTTGGGATCACCAAATGAATGGCTGGCTATCGATTTTCGCCGCCGATATTATCTTTTTCATGGAAGTGCCCGAAACCTTAAACATGCTTTACAAACAACGCAAACGCTGGGCAAAAGGTGGGACAGAAGTGTGGCTGACAAACTTCAAAAAGGTAGTGTCCCACCCGTTTCAAAATCTCGGCCGAACATCCCTATTCATTGACCAAACGCTAAGCATCTTGTGGACCTTCTTCTTTTGGATTTCGAGTATCATTTTTGTCGCTCGCTTCATCTATTTACTGTACATCTGGGACATCCCGCAAATCTGGCTCATGCTCGCTGTCGCTTTCGTCTTTGTTTGCTTCGAAATGATAGCCGGCGCCCTCCAATTGTTCGCCGCCCTACTAATTGATGACCGCGGGAAGAAAATGAAATACTTTATGTTTGCACCGCTTTATCTACTGTTCTACTGGATTATGAACGCTGTGACCATTTTAATGACATTCGTTCCAGCAGTGAAGACTATTTTAGGATTTGGCACAGGCGTCTGGACTAGCCCGGAAAGACGTCAAAAATAATAAAAAAGCAATAGCTCTTCATTGGGCTATTGTTTTTTTGTGTGAACATATACAGTTCACTAAAATTCCATATTTTTAAATTGGAAGTGTGTAGATTACACAACGCCATATGAAAAAACGGTGTTATACTTTTTGAGTAAGAAAAAGCACATGGTATCCAATTCAAGAATTACCTTCATTAATTTAGGATAATGACTATGAGTGATAGTTGTATAAATTCAGTTCGGAAAATTGTTGAAATTCAAAATGTTTTCTGTGGACTTTACACATCATCATTCATTCATGTGTTGTTATACTATTTTAGAAAATCATGTAAAGAAAATTTTTGGAAAAAGGCATACTATGATTTTTCAATTAAAAAGTAGAAGGAGTTTGAAAAATGAAATTAGGTAAACTCGGTATTTTAACATTAGCAACAGCTTTAGTTGTACAAGTACCTTTACAGGTGCATGCAGCAGGTGTAAGCAAAAGTGAAGCAAAAGTAGCTGCAAGCAGTCAAGTAGGAGCAACTGCTGAAACAGCGGCACCAATTACAGTGAACCACGTATATAACGGCACCGTTTTCAAAACAGAAACATTAACAGGGAACGTAGGAGATACGTATACAGCGCAAGACTTAATGACTCAAGGTATTGGGCGAAGCCAATGGAAGTTAATAAATACAACAGGTAGTGAAACAGGAACATTTTCTACGGAAGCACAAACTGTCACATATGAGTATCAACCTCGCCTTAATAGTATGAGTATTCAGGTTCTTTTCAAAGACATTGATACAGACGAAGGAATCTATGTACACAACCCATTTGATCCTACTCAAACACAACAAGGTAAAAAAGCATTTGAAGTCATTACTGGAACTCCGGGCGATACGATTGATTTTACCTATCAACAAACATACGTAGGAATGGATGAAGGTTATGAGTATGCTGACGGTACTGTAGGAACTGGCGGTTCTTATGAATTCGTAAAAGAAAGCCCAGCTATTCCAGATGTGATACCTGTTATCTATCCAGGTGATCCAATGCCAACGTTTACACTTTACTACAAAAAAGTAAGTGATACGAACCCAGTTGTAGCAGGTCAAGATGTAACGGTTAACTATGTGGATACAGACGGCAACCAAATTGCTGATCCTGCAACATTAAGTGGGAATGTGGGTGATGATTATACATCTGAAGAAAAAACTATTGCGGGCTACACATTAACTGAAACACCAGCTAATGCAACAGGTACTTTTAGTGACACAGCTCAAACAGTCACTTATGTGTATGAAAAAGACGCTGTAGCAGGTCAAGACGTGACAGTTAAATTTGTAGATGTAGATGGTAATGAATTAGCAACAGCTGATGTATTAAAAGGAAATATTGGTGAAGCATTTACAGCAGTAGCGAAAACAATTGATGGTTATACACTAAAAGAAACACCAGCAAATGCAGTAGGTACTTTCAATGATGCAGCTCAAACGGTAACGTATGTATATGAAAAAACAGCTCCAGTTGATCCAACAGACAACAATGACAATGGAACAACTGATGATACTAATACGAACCCAACAGACAATACTAACAATGACACAATTGTTCCAACCGATGCAAAAACTCCTAGCACAAACATGAACGTACACGAGCAAAGTAACATGAAGAAAGATTCAACTTCAACAAAAGCATCTACACCAGCATTACCTAAAACAGGTGATTCAGCATTAGACAGCGCAATTTTAGTTGGACTAGGCGCATTGTTATTAGGTGCTCTAGCGTTATTTACTCGCAGACAAAGAAATGCAAAATAATTGAAATAAGAAAAATCCCCACCGAGTGAATTTCACTTGGTGGGGATTTTTTTATAGTGAGCCTGTAATCCAAAGGCCGAATTGTGATAGAATGGCGCTGCCTAAGTAGGTTCCGATGAAAACAAAAACCGCAACGATGCCAATTTTCCAAGAAGTTTTGGAGAGGTCAACGAGATGGTCGGCAACGGAAATGCCTGCAAATGCTAAAATTGGCGTTGTAATGGATAGGAAATCAACGGCTGAAATAGCAGTTACAAAGAAGTCTGAGATTAGGCAGAAAATGAGTGATACTAGCGATACCCAACCGAGGACGGGGAAGTTACGCAAGAAGCCAACTGGCACTCTTTTCATTACATCAGATATGATAATACCTAGGAAAGCAAATAACCATAAAACGGCTAGCCCAATTAGGGTGTTTGTTACGATTGGCGTACCGTCAGGGTTTTTCCATAATTTAATTCCTTGCGTAAATAAAATAAGTGCTACGCTAAGTAAAAGGATTAAGCCCATTTTGATATATTTTTTACCAAGAGTTTCATTTTGCATGTTGTTTGCCTCCTCGAGTTAAGGTGCGGTACATAAATCTTTGAAGCGGAACAGCGAGGAAGACCATGGTATATGTTCCTAAGAAACTGGTCAAGAGCTGGCTGGCTGCTGCATAAGATAGTATGGTTGAGCTTTGTTCAGGAACTTGGGCTGCGAGCGTGGAGGACGCGGCTGTCATCATGCTAGCGGATCCAACGCCTGAACTCATGGCTAGTGCTCGAACGTCAAAGCCTAGAGAAAGCAAGAATGGTGCGAAAATACTAAAGAAGATAGCGCCGAATAAGGTTCCAATTAAATAGATGGATAATACGCCGCGTCCTTCTGCTGAATTTAGCGTGTATTTTTCCGAGATGTAGGCCAGTTCGCCTTCGCGACCGAGTCCTAGTGTTGCTCCGATTGCTTCGCGGCGCAACCCGAGCATGATGGCTACTGGGAGACCGAGCAGAACGGTACCTAGGTTCCCTAATTCTTGCAAGAGGAATACCCAGCCGATGCTTAGGATTTCTTTAATGTGCGGGGCTACATCGGCGCCGTATCGCGCCATTAGTGGTAACATAATAATGATTAAATATTGACCGGAAAAGCCAACATTTTCTTTGCTATAAATTTTCTTCAAGATGCCTTTTCGGAAAAATGGAATACCGAAAATCATTCCGATGGCAACGGCAAAAACAAGTGGCAAGACAGTGACAGTTACTGTGCCGAATTGGAGTGTCTTAATTCCAATCATTTCTGCGATTGTAATAATGATGAGCACAGTTGCGATTAAATAAATAAACCCTTTTTTCATGTTTTCCTCCCTAGTCTGTGATTGATTGGATTAGTTTTTCATATTCATTGTAGCTACGTTTATAAAGTTTCGTCGTGTCTAATTGCCCGTTCATTTCCTCGAACACTTGGCTCACAAAACGCGGGAATTGTTCCAA
Organism: Listeria sp. ILCC797; assembly: GCF_900186185.1. Classification (NCBI taxonomy): domain Bacteria; kingdom Bacillati; phylum Bacillota; class Bacilli; order Caryophanales; family Listeriaceae; genus Listeria; species Listeria sp. ILCC797. The sequence continues at coordinate 204,223 of NZ_FYBS01000004.1, read as the reverse complement.
CACAAAGCGGTCGTCTATCATGCGGAAATCATCGCCGTGAATGGCACCTGTGAAGCCACCATAGCTGATTTGAATGCACGGGAACATAAAGGCTAAATCGCCAATGTCACCAGCAGCTGCAATTCCGCCGCGGTCATCAATTAGGCCCGTGATTTCTTCATTTTTATCAAAAGCGTGTTTGACAAATGAATTTAAATAAGTGTCTTGAACGAAAGGCAAGTAGCCCATTTGTGTTTCTGTTTTGACATTTCCTGATAAGGCTGCCGCACTATGTTCTGCAGCGAGGTCAAGCTTTTTAGCAGTTTCCTGCATGTATTCAATAGACTTGGTACGTAAATCGGTTCCCACAGTAACGCGGTTTGGAATCACGTTTGTCGACATGTTGCTATTCATCAAAATTGGATTAAAACGGACAAGCTGATCATCGCGAACTTGCTGTCTGAGTAGCCCGAGTGCGACGTTGAACATTGTGGACATGCTATAGGCATTTACGCCGCTGAACGGGTCGAAACCAGCATGTGTTGCTTTTCCTTCAAAGTGATAACGTTTATAAAGAAAGCCGGCTAAATCGCAACCAATTTCGATGGTCGGCTCATCAAATGTTTCCCCAATTGAATGCACGCAAACACCAAAATCAATATCGTCAAACACGCCAAGTTTCATCGCTTCCGGCTTGCCGCCGTAGTAGGTAATCGTTCCTTCTTGTCGTAAAGTTTCGCGGTAGTCAAGATCTAAATATTCTTCTGCTGGAATAAAAACAAAGGCGATGTTGAAATCATAGTTTTTATAGGCAGCTGTTTCAATGAAATAGGTATACAGCGAAAGAGCTGTCGTTATCTGTGTGAAATGCCCACAATTATGCGCGGCGCCAGTCTCTTTGTCGGCACAAAAGTGAGTAGGTGCGTACACAGCGTCTAGTTCAGCGATAAAAGCCATTGTAATAGGCTTATCTTTTGAAAGGTATGTTTTGATACCCGTAGTGCTAAAATAATCCAATTCAATTTGATTATTCTTACTTTTCAGAAATTCTTTAACCAATTGTTTCGTTTTCCACTCTTTGTATCCTAATTCGGGGTTGTTGAAAATCTGATTAGCAATTTTCTGCATTTCGTCAAACTGCTCTTTGAAAAACATCTTTATCCTCCTAACCTTTTTAATCTACTTCTTATGATAAAGACAATAAAAAGTGAAGTCAACCCTATTTTAAAGAAAAATACGAATGATTTGTTTAGATTTTCATTTTTTATACGTATATAAGCCTGTAATAACACTGAAAAACCACCCCCGTGACTGGAGGTGGCTTCATAAATGATTATTTTGCTTGTTCTTCGACGCTTTTGTTAGTATCGTAGTTTTTCTTAATATACTGGTCGATGAATTTCGTTACCTGACTACCTTTCAGTTCAGTGAGGTCAGGAATTTGATCCACATCAAGTTTAACATCGTCTAAACCATAATCCGGTAAGTCTTGCTCAATACTTTGAACGGTGCTTTTAGGCATCGGGGATCCGGATATTGTAACCGTAAGAACATGTTTATCCTCGTTATAACTTTGATCCAAAACAACATAATCCGAAAATTCATTCGTAACAAATTGGTTAATAGACGATTTTTCCATACTATCTTGGACAAGTATAGAAGCAGAAAAAATACTTGGAATAATAATGAAAAGCGATAAAATAATTAAAAAGATATTGATGCGCCGTGTGTGTTTGCTATTCTTCGCTGTATGTAAGGGAAAGCGCATAAATCTAATGCCGATAAATGTGGCTATCATAATGAAAGCACAATTAATAATAAAGAGGTAAGAGGCACCTAAGAAATACGAAAAATTCAGCGTAGCGATGGCGTACCCAATTGTACAAACTGGCGGCATTAACGCCGTTGCAATGGCTACCCCGGGAACGATATTTGTACTCGTCTTTTTAGAAGCCCCGATAATTCCAGCAACGCCACCTGCAAAAGCGATAATTACATCCCAAATCGTTGGGGCAGTTCTTGCGATTAGTTCATCACTGGCATAGGTTATCGGCGAAATCGTGAAGTAAAGAGTGGCCACTACTAGGCTCACTAATACCTCAACGAGTAGTAACAGTGCTGCTTTTTTGACGATATAAAAATCAAGGACGGAAAGTCCGTACCCTACACCTAAAATAGGCGTCATAAGCGGGGAGATTAGCATCGCCCCAATGATAACGGGAATAGAGTTCATATTTAATCCGATGGAAGCAATTAAGATAGCGCACATTAAGATGACAGAGTCGCTAATTTTAATTGTTAAGTCAGAATTAATTTTTTCCCTAAATTCTTGTGCATTATAACTTGTACTGGCCATAATTTCTCCTTATGAATAAAATGAGTTTGGTGACTTAATTTTAACCCGTAATAAAAAAAGCGGCAAATTTTTATTCCTGTGGTTTCTGCCATAAGCGGTATAGCTCAACGATATGAGCAACGATAACCAAAAGAAAAGATATAACCGTCCCAATGATAAGCATGCTCTCGTAGCTTTTCACTTTAGTCAGCCATTCCGAAAGCATCGTGAAAACACTTGTATGTTTGTCAATTTTCTTAGAAACTTCCTTGATTTTCTGAATGGACTTTTGCGGGTCATCCATGATGCGGGTAAGCGCGTCCTCAATTTCCTGTGAGTTGTGCGATAAAATCGTTTTTTTAGCGTTAACGACATTTGTATGTATATCTTGATACGTATGCAGCGATTGCACGGTAAATAAAATCATAAATGAAAACAGGGAAACTAACAATAAGCTGTAACCACTCGTAATGGCAACGCTCGTACGCGTCCAGCCTTCCTTTTTCTTCGCTTTAAACATCACAATAATGATTAAAATTGGAACGGCGATAATCAAAAGTAATTCGATAACGATGAAAATAATGGTGCTCTTTAAAGCCGCCACCACTTGATGTAAGAAAAAGCTAAGCAAATCCCTCCCTGCCAGCAGGTTAATAACATTCGATACTGAAAAATCAAAATGCCCCGAAACCATATTCCAAATTATCTCTCTTTGAAAAAGCAAGGCTAAAAAAGTGAGCGCAATAAAAAACAAACTGGTGATTAACACAATTTTTCTTTCCTTAATCATCTAAAATTCCCCCTTTTTCTCTATCATATACTTTCTTTCCCCGATTTGTATATGTATAATCACCTAGTATGTAAAAAGAACATAATCAGAGACTGATTATGTTCTTTTTGACGATTATTAATCCAATGAATAGTAGCTTAAAACAACTTCCGCAACAGATTTTGCGGCAACTAGAAGCGCATCTTCATCAATATCAAATTTCGGATGGTGATTGAAATAAGCGTGCTCTGTATTTTTAGGTTTAGCACCAATGTAGAAAAATACGCCGGGAATTTTTTCCAAATAGTAAGCAAAATCTTCTGAACCAGAAAGCATGTCATATTCGGAAACAGCCGTTAAATACTCACCAATGCCTTTTTGTAAACTTGCAACAACTTGATCAGTAACTTTTGGGTCATTGTAAAGAGGTGGGTAGTCATTGGTATAAGTTAATTCTACTGTAACGCCAAACATCGCTTCGATGCCGGAGACAATGCGGTGGATTTCAGTATCGATTTTTTCACGTGTTTCGTTGTTCATGTAGCGGACGTCGCCTTCCAATTCGACGGAGTCTTTGATGACATTAAAGCTTCCTTTCCCGTCGAAAGAGCCAATTGTAACGACGCCTGTATCAAAAGGATTAAGACGTCTGCTAATTACGGTTTGTATGGCTGTTACAAAGTGCGCGCCTGCTACGATGGCATCATTTGCCATATGCGGCGAGGAGCCGTGTCCGCCAGTACCTTGGATGCGCAACTTAAAGTAAGTGCGACCAGCCATTGAATAGCCGCTATGATAGTAAACTTCGCCAGATTCGCCGAATGGGAATACGTGAATGCCGTAAATTTGGTCCACATCATCTAGGATACCTGACTCAACGACGCTTTTAGCTCCGCCTGGCGGTGTTTCTTCCGCATGTTGATGGACAATTTTAATCGTTCCGGGAATGTTTTCTTTAAGCTCAATCAGGCAGTCTGCAAGAATGAGCAAATAGGCGGTATGACCATCATGACCGCAGGCGTGCATGACACCCGGGTTTTTGGATTTAAATGGCAGGTTTGTTTCTTCTTCAACGGGAAGGGCATCAAAATCGGCACGTAGCGCAATGGTTTTACCAGGTTTGCCACCTTTAATTGTGACGACGACAGCATGACCATTGCCGACCTCAGTTGCGACTTCTACATCTTTCCCTTTATAAAAATTTTGAATGAATTTTGCGGTTTCTACTTCGTGAAAAGATAGTTCTGGATGCTCATGTAAATGACGTCTAATTTGAATCATTTCGTCTTTTCGTTCTTCGAGCATTTGCATTAATTGATTACGCATTTTAAAGCCTCCTTATTCGTTTGTAGCGCTTACTACTTTAGATTTTTCCGCTTTTGGTGTAGTGACGACAACAGAAATGAGTGAAATCAAACAAAATGCGACATTCGCGATTAAACCAACCATTGCTGCTAAATCAACATTTCCAGATGCTGCAATCACACCATAAATAGTAGCTGAAATGGCTACGCCGAATGAACCACCGAGGGAGCTTGCCATTTTGTAAATTCCAGATGCTACACCAACTTTATCTTCGGGTGCATTTGAAACGGCTGTATCAGTGGACGGTGTTGCATACATACCAAGTCCTATTCCGAACAAAGCGAATCCGATGAATACAAGGATTGTATAAAGCGCACCAGGAATAAATGTAAGTGCCATTAACGCGATTCCAACGGCTGTAATAGCTGAACCCATAATCATTGGTTTTCGGGCACCAATTCGTTGAAGGATTTTTTCACCGATGCGAATCATTCCGAGAACGCAAACGAGGTAACCGATGGAAAGCAAACCAGATTGGAAGGCTGTAAAGCCGCGTCCGACTTGCACATAAGTGTTTGCGACAACGAGCGTTCCAGCCGCTGCATTTAACAAGAAATTAGAAAGAGTTGCGCCAGTGTAAGCCTTATTTTTAAACAAAGAAAAGTCAATAAAGCCATTTGCTTGGCGAAGCTCTGTGCGGAAAAATAGTCCAGCAGAAAGAAGGAAAACAACGAGCATAATGATTGTTGTTGGGCTTGTCCAGCCGAATGTTGCGCCGCGTGTAATAATAAGGTTTAAACAAACCATTGCGATGACGAAAAGAATTAGTCCAAATGTATCAAATTTTGCTTTCGTTGTTTGCACAACTTTGCTTTCAGGTGTTCCTTTAATTAATAACATGCCTAAAAGTGCGAATGCGATTGAGAAAACGAAGATCCAGCGCCAGCCCATATAAGTGGCGATAAGTCCGCCAGCAAATGAACAAATACCTGATCCACCCCAAGAGCCGATTGACCAGTAGCTAAGCGCTCTTTGTCTTTCTGTTCCTTCAAAATAAGTTTTCATCAAGGCAAGTGTTGCAGGCATAATACATGCAGCAGAAAGTCCTTGGATAATCCGACCAATAATGAGTAATGTCGCTCCTTGAGTAACGATAAGTAGAAGCGAGCCAATAATGCTTAAAATAAGTCCAATATAAGTTAATTTCATGCGGCCAAACTTATCCGCCATGCCACCAGCGACTACGATGAAAATACCAGAAAATAGTGCAGTTAAGCTGATTGCGACGCTAAGTAAGTCTGACGAAATACCGAGGTCATCTTGCACAGCTGGTACGATGTTAACCATCGATTGTGCAAAAAGCCAAAATGTGATAACACCAAATACGATGCCGACGATAAGTTTATTTGTTCCTTTATATGCGTTTGTTGCCATTAGTTATTCTCTCCTTTTAAATAATCCAGTACACAAGCGCCCATCGCTTTTGAAGCAATAAGTAAGGCGTCTTCATTAATATCAAATTTAGGGTGGTGATGCGGATAAAAATGTCCATCCGCCGGCATCGCGCCAACATAGAAAAATACGCTAGGCCGTTCTTTCGCATAATAAGCGAAGTCTTCAGAAGGTGGTTGCGGTTCACAACGCACCACATCTGTGATTTCAGGGATGTCTGAGCTGTGAAGTGAGTTGACAACAAATTCGGTCAAAGCTTCATCGTTGTTTAAAACGGGATAATCATTTTTGTAATCTAGTTCACAAGTCACGCCGAACATCGCTTCAATTCCGCGCACAATGCGTTTGATTTCCTTTTCGATCGTTTGGCGTGTGTCCTCCGACATCGAGCGCACATCACCTTCAAGAGTAACCGCGTCTTTAATCACGTTGAAGCTTCCTTTTCCGTCGAATGAACCAATTGTGATGGAACCAACATCGAACGGATTTAAGCGACGACTAATGACCGTTTGAACAGCCACAACGAATTCGCTTGCCGCCACAATCGCATCATTTGCGAGGTGAGGTGAGGAACCATGTCCGCCTTGACCTTGCACTTTCAATTTGAAATAAGAACGTCCAGTTTGAATCGCACCTTCGCGGTAGAAGACTTCGCCAGTTTTCATCGTTGACATGACGTGAATACCAAGAACATTATCAACACCATCTAAAGCACCATCTTGAATCATTTGAATCGCACCGCCAGGAGGTGTTTCTTCTGCGTGTTGATGTAAAATGACGATTTTGCCTGTTAGTTGTTCCTTCATTTCAATCAATGTTTCAGCTAGGACTAACATATATGCAGTATGACCATCATGGCCACAAGCGTGCATAACACCAGGGTTTTTAGATGCAAACGGTAACCCAGTTTCTTCTTGAATAGGTAACGCGTCAAAGTCTGCACGAATCGCAAGCGTTTTACCCGGCTTTCCAGTGTCAATCGTTACAACAACACCGTTTCCGCCAACATGAGTCCGCACGTCACAGTCCATATCTTTATAAAAATCCGCAACGTATTTTGCTGTGTTTTCTTCTTGAAAAGAAAGTTCAGGATTTTCATGCAAGTAGCGGCGGATTTCAATCATACGAGATTGTTTTTCGTTTAATTTTTTGAATAACTCTTCTTTCACCGTAAAAACCTCCAATTTATTGTACTGATACTGGCCAGAACATCAGTAATTGTCGATGCATCTTTATTATAAAAAAATAAAAATCAAAAGAAGGGTGTTTTTTTGCTTATTTTTAGCTTGAAAATTTCCTTTTTTAAAAAGTGATTTTATTGATGTCAAAAATTCGACGTTGAACGCAAGAAAAAAGCTTAACGTTTCCGTTAAGCTTAAATCGTATGCCGAAATTCATAAAAATGAATCGCATTAATATCTAAATAGGCGTAAAATGACCAATCATCTGTAATCGTCTCATCACTAACCGTTAACGTAGGCTGCGAGGCATCCACAATGTAATCTAAAATTTCTTCATCTAAACCGTGCTTACTATTTAACTGCCAGTATTTAGAATATAAAGCGCCATTATCGCGATCAAATTGCCATTTGCAAACTTGATATTCTCCCGGTTCAAGCCCCAACATGCGAACATGAACTTCTTTTCGCTCTTCTTTTAAAAATTTTTCTTCTACTGAAAAGCGCGGATTCATCGTCGCACAGTTCATCAAAATAAGCTGATAGCCGTCCACATGCCGCGTCATAATAAAATCTTTTCCCTCCGCAACAACAACACCTTTAAGCCGCTTCAGAAATTTCACTGCATAAAACGCTGGTCGCTTCCCGTTGAAAAAATGAAACATTTCGAGCCCGTCAAGACTAATATTTAGCTGACTGCCATCCTCCTCGTGAAGCTCCGTATTAATCCAAAAACCAAGAGCATCCACTTCTGGGGCTAAATCAAGCATGGTTTTTAGGACGAGCGCACCACGGAAAAAAGTACCATTCGTGTACCGCGTATTTCCCGTGAGTGTATTCCAATTAACGAGCATAAGCGGCTTATGAATTTGGTGATGCTTCAAATAAGCTTTCAGTTTTAGCGTTTTAGTCAAACAATAATCTTCCGTAATCAAAAAATCTTCTTTTGAAAAATCAACCGCTTCATTTTGATTCGCGTTATAGGTAATGAAATCAATTTGATCCGCCGCCTCTAAAAACCAAGTATGGCGCACAGGAACCGCATTTTGCGAAAGCGAAAACGGAACAAAAGTGCCCACTTGAATGGCGGATAGGCGCGACTTAATGATTTGCTGGAGCTTCAAATATACACGCTTCAATTCATTTTTATCCGCAAAGGTCAGTTTAGGGTTGAAAAACATAAAGTGCCACTGCGAAACAAATTCTCGGCCGAAAACTTGGATAGAGTGTCGCAAAAAGTGATCAAGACGTTCAAAAACATCATGTTCATTTTCGGAGATATCTTGATACTCAAGCCGAATAAAAAGTTGCAAACGATGCTGTTTTAAAAATGAAATCGCCACATCTGCATTTGCATAAGGAGAAGATGTAGGAACTAATTCGTCCGTTTCAGCCTCAGGCAGAAAAGTGCTTCCTTTAAATAAATGGCGAATGCCGATATAATTGACGCCGAGCTCATCGCGTGACGTTAAAATTTGTTTTTGCACATTTTCCTTCAAAACTTCCTTTAACTCTCCAATGGTTAGGATATGCATATTTTGGGTTAAAGCTCGTGCTGCCTTGTCCGCAATTGCTATTTTCTTCTTTTCAAACGGTGCTTCATTTAATTCATTGCCAGATTCAATGTTGTGATATAGACGAGCAAGTTTAATGAGAATATCGGATGTTGGCACAATTTGCTCAATCGCACGATTTTGCTGGCTTTCTTGTTTTTGCTCGAGGGGACTCAATTCGCGGTGGTGCTGCGTTCTGTACTCACTAGGCGGCGAATGGAAGTACTGTTTAAATGCTTCTGAGAAATGTTTTTGACTCGAGAAGCCATTTTTAAGCGCAATTTCGGTAATACTCTCTGTCGAATAGAGCAAGTTTTCACGCGCATGCTTCAATCTAACTTCCGTCAAGTATTGCAAAAAGCCGACGCCAGTTGTTTTCTTGAAATAACGAGATAAATAAGCCTCACTTAAATATTCCTTTTGAGCAAAATCATGAAGGGACAAGGCCTCATCAAAATGTTCTTCTACCTCTCTAATGATTCGCGAGATGCGCTTATCATTCATTTCCTTTTTAGCAAAAGAAGGGTTTTCCTTTTTTAAAAAACGAGTTAAAACGAGCAAGATTTGAAGTAATGCAGTTTGCGCGTCTAGCTTGTTGGCTTGTCTTTGATTCGTTGAGGCGATTAAAAGTTCACTGATAGACTTTCGGAGGGAACTGACAATTTGTTCTCTCCCGGGATCGATTTCCTTAGTGAAAAAGTTAAATGAATGCCGGAAATAATCGGCATAATATTGTGTGAAAAAAGTATCGGAAATCGTCAAATAAATAATTAAATGCTGATTTTCTCCTTGAATCGTGTAAAATGTATGGCGATCAAGGACTAATATATCGCCTTCTTCCAAATGAAAGTGCCGCTCTGAAATTTTGACTGTGACTTTTCCTGAAATTGCGAAAATTAATGTGGTCCCATGTGAAATTTCCGAAGTAGGTTGCTTAATGTGTTGGATTGCAATTTCGTACTCTTTTATGCGTGCCATCCTTCTTCACTCCTTTTCGATACTTTCATCTTAGCATCATATTTACTAAAATGTGTAGTTTATACAAAAAAATAAAAAAGTATTTAGCGCTCATTGTTAGGAATAGCAATGATTTCCTAGTTTTTATGAAATGAAATGGCTACAAAATATCCACAGATTTACGCAAGGCATAATAGTATACTTAGAATATCATGCTGTAGTATTCTCGTTCACAAATGAAGAAGCGATAACAAACTTAGCCATATAGCATGAGTGGCACGCGAAATTAGCGGAAACTAATTTTGCGCAGATAACCTTTAGTGAATTCACTAAAGGTTATTTTAGTATATAGAAACAGCCACTTAAAAAATAAGTGGCTGTTTCTACATGGTTCTATACAAGCTAAAGAGATTACTATTAGTATAGTGGAATTTTCTTTATTTGTCTGTGGACAAAATGAGGCGAATAACTGATTTTTTTAACTTTAAATGGGCATTTTACACATTTTATTGCGAGGGATACCAAAATTTTACAGAAAACCAATTTGTACTATGATAAAGAAATAGTAAAGAAATAAAGCTTTACTTGTAAACATAAAGGAGAGATCATAAGTGGAAACAACCATTATACCCGAAATAAAAGTACACAACGTTAAAGATTTTGGCGCAGTTGGAAATGGCCTAGCAGATGATACAAAAGCAATCCAAGACGCGATTGATGCGCTGTATGAATATCCTGTAAAGAAAGCCGATAAAACAGTTTTATCCAGAGCTGAAACAGAGGAAATGACAAAAGAAGGCGGGATAGTTTATTTTCCGGCTGGTAGTTATAAAATCTCAAAGACTATTTTTGTAGATAAAGCGGGAGTTAACTTACAAGGGGATTCTTCGCTATCAAGTCAAATCATCCCTTCTGGTGAGATGGTGAATAATGAACTGATTTTTGACAAAGAAAAAGAGGACCAACCGATTTTTGATTTTGCTTATTTTAATGGCGAGAAGCGAACTGGGGAACGTTCTTTTATTCGAAATATTGGCATGTCTCATTTAACTTTTGACTTGAGATACGTAAATAACGTCACAACAATCCGAATTATTCGCCCGTATGATTTATGCAAATTTAAAAACCTGTTTTTCTTTAATATTCGCGGGACTGCCATTCAGGCAATTAGTGATACATCAGCAAAGCTATTTAATGGCAAACGAGTTGTTGGGCAGGGATTGATTCTTGAAGACATTCATATTGATAATAGTGGCTCAACACAAGATTATTTGAAACTCAAAAGGGACAAAGGGAGAGTGGAGGATGCGACGGGGACCTTCATTCATTTAGAAAATATTAACGAAAGTAGCTTAACAAACGTAAAGATTTTGGCTTGTGGAGTGCAGGCAGACGCAAATACAGGTCTTGCCATTAAAACAGCAGACAATAAAACGATCCAGGCGTTTGCTAATCGAATCGGAATCCTTTTGGAAGGGTGCCATGGTGTTACAATCAAAGAAAGTTCATTGGGCTTTTTCGATAATGCAGCGATTAAACTCCAAAGAGGCACAAACGGCGCGCAAATTGAAAATGCCTACACATTTATTCAACATAATACTTTTGAAGAAAACAAGAAAGCGCACATTCAAATTGATGGCGGCGCTGAACCCTTAGCCGTAAAAGGGGTTGGAAAAACATTTATTTCAGACAATCGCTTTTTAGGAAAAGTAAGTCCCGAATATGCATATGAAATCGATAATTGTAATCTTGTAACGATTCGTGATCGTGCTAATGTTAAGGTGGGACAACTAGCGTTCAATACAATTATTGAAGCTGGCGAAGTAAATGCAATTGAAGTAGCTGGAACTAGCTTTCAATCAAAACCAAGAATAACAGATAATGGCTACAGAACAGTAATCATGGGAAAAGAGAATGTTTTGAGCGAGCAAAAAACGAGCTATTCAGATGCCTATTCCTTTAAAACACGATTGCTGGCAGAACGACTCACAATTCCAGTTGTTAAAAAACAAGATTTGTATCGTTATAATGAAGTTGTAGTAGAAGGGGATATTGCACTTTTAAAAGAAGATGGTAAACCGGAAACGAAGTTAATTGTCCTTAGAACCATTCAAAATGGACAATTAGTGTGGGTGGATATGAAGGATAATGTGATTGATGTGAGTCAAATAACGGAAGCGACTGTATCGGGAACAGAAGTTAAGGGGAAATTCATAGGGGGCATTACGCAACTTAGAATAACAGAAATATTATCTGATGGAGCGGAACGACCACAAGAAACAGGCGGTACAATTGAGTCAAGCGGACGATTTTCATTGCAATACACCGAAATCACAGCTAATTGTACGCACTTGAAAATTGAAGGTTTTGATGAAAGAGGGTTTAGCGTAGCCGAATTTATGCTTCATTTACCGCCGCAATTAGCAACGCAACTAATTGTGTCGCCGCTATATAATCGAGATGCAGCCTCATTTATTACAGGAACATATTGGAATATTGCGTCACTTCGTTTTGTTGCTCGTAATATAACGACGGGAGAAGAGCAAATCTATGCTGGCGGGGATTTAAAAGCAGATGGCACATTTACGTATTATGCGCGTGATAAAGTGAGAGAAAATCTTGAAACAATGAAATACATCCTAAACGGTTTAGATTCAGAAAATAGAGTCGTCGTAAGCGTCAATGTTATGACAGGCGAAAATTTATTGTAAGCATAAAAAGAAGCAGAAAATTAATTCTGCTTCTTTTTCAATGTTTATTTTGCGTTCACTGGAATATAGATTGTAAATTTGTCTTCGCGTAAATCTTCCAAGTTAAAGTTTCCGGCAAGGTCGTATTTACCGCCTTGCATCACTTCGCCGTAAGTTTGACCGATAAAATTGTCAATGGCAGTGCGTTCAGTTTCTTCGGATACGAATTTTGCATAGTCGCCTTCAGGAATTTCAAAGGAAATCAAACCATTACCTTCACCAGATTTTGCAACGATGTAATTTTGTTTGCCATCGATGGACGCATTAATACCAACATAATTTTTTGCATCGTCCGCGTACTTTTCATAGGCAGCAGTCTTAATTTCGCTCATTTTTCCAAAACCTTCTTGTGGATTAAAATTAGGAATTTCAACTTTTTCTCCGGAAAATACTTCTTTTTCTAAGTGTACAATTTCAAATGACATAACTTTTTCCCTCCAAAAATAAATTTAATTTTGTTATGATGTAACTATAACACGCTAATGTTGACAACTGTATGTCATCATTTGAAAAAGGAGTAAAAAAATGAAAATTGAGCGGCTAATTGGCATTATTATGTTGCTTTTACAACGTGAAATTGTTAGCGCAAATGAAATGGCAAAAATGTTCGAAGTATCAAAACGTACGATTTACCGCGACATGGAAACACTTTCGATGGCGAAAATTCCGATTTATACGATGCCAGGCGTGAACGGTGGAATTGGAATTATGCCAACTTATAAAGTAGACAAACGTTTACTTACTACGGAAGATTTAACGACAATTGTCACAAGTTTGAATGGATTTGAACAATTATTTTCTTCAACAGATATTAAGCGAACGCTTTTGAAAATGAAAAATATGTTGCGGTCTGATGATGAAATTAGTGATCATCTTATTTCGCTGGATTTTTCAAATGTAACAACGAAAAAAGAAATAAATGAACACGTTGAGGAGCTACATTTGGCGATAAAAAAACATCAATATGTTGCCGTGACATATAGCGACCGAGATGGGAATGAAACGAAGCGAAAAATAGAACCATACCATTTGCTTTTCCGAAATCGTTATTGGTATTTACAAGGCTATAGCACAGAGCGGGAAGACTTTCGGACGTTTAAATTATCGCGAATGATTCACTTAGAAACCCTTGCGGATACTTTTACGCCGCGCGAATTTGTGGTCAGACCATTTAACCCAAAACCGCAATTTTCACCTTTTGAAATGGAAGAAGTAGACTTGCTCCTTGACCGTACTGGACGGGAACAAATTGTGGAGCGCGCAAATGTTCTGGAAATAAAAGCACTCGATGAAACGTATTTTCAAGCCAAGGTTATTCTACCTGATCATGAAGTTGGCTACCGCTTTCTTTTAAACCTAGGAACACATGCAACGATAAAAAGTCAAAATGAATTTTACGATAACTTTATAGCCTATTTGGAAGCCATTCAACTAAAATACCAATAAAAACCAAAGCCCCTATCATGGATTTGATAGGGGCTTTGGCGGTTTTAAGGAAGAATATATAAAATAGGTGTAAAACCTATGATTTAGATGATGCATTTATTGTATCGTCTTAAAATGAAAAAATAATGAAAATAAATGAAGAAATTATATAAAAAAAGGCTGAGACATAAATAAAAAAACAAGTGAAAATCCAGTAAATCCATTTTGAAAAATGGTATAGTTACTGGATCTTTACTTGCCTATTTTCTCTTTTTGTGTGAGCTTAGAAATATAATTCTGGGCGGCGGTCTTCGAAAATGGACATCGATTGACGCGCCGCACTGATTTCAGCCAAATCAATTGTGCTGTAGAAATTTTCTTCAGTTTCTCCCGCTAAAAGGAGGATTTCGCCGTGCGGATTGATGACCATAGAATGGCCGTTAAATTGGTTGTTTGGATCTTTGCCGACACGGTTTACGGCCACGACGAACGCTTGATTTTCGATTGCCCGTGCGACGAGCAATTTTTCCCACTGGGAAATGCGCACATCTGGCCACTGGGCAACAACAAAAATAACTTCTGCGCCTCTTGCGGTATGGTGCCGCATCCATTCGGGGAAGCGAATATCATAACAGATGAAGCCGGCTGTTTTTGTGCCGTTTAGCATGAAGAGGTTGGCATCATTCCCAGGTTCCAAATAGAGATGTTCGTCCATTAGCTTGAAAGGGTGGACCTTTTTATAAGAAGAAAGAAAATCACCTTGATTATCAAAAGCGTACATAATATTTGTGAATTTCCCGTCCGTTTTGATGGCAACGGAACCGCCAATAATCGTAATATTTTGCTCTCTCGCAAGCTCAGATAAAAACTTTTTCGTCCGCTCGCCGTGACGGTCTGCGTATATCTCAAGCTCGCTCAAACAATAGCCCGTATTCCACATTTCGGGTAAAACGGCAATCTCAGCACCGCTTCTTGCCGCCTCGGTTACTGCTTGCCGGACCCGTTTGAAATTCGCATCTGGATCCTTAAACGTAACGTCAATTTGGCAAAGCGCAAGCTTCCACATATTTTATTCCCCCAGTTTTCAGTCTTTCTTTAATCGTCTTGCTAGGAAATTTCCAAGTGATTGCAAGGTTTGTACGATGATAATTAAAATAATAATGGTCGCGTACATAATGGTTGGTTCAAAGCGCTGGAATCCGTATTGATAGGCAATGGTTCCAAGTCCGCCGGCGCCAACTAGTCCTGCCATCGCGGTGGCTCCAATTAGACCAATTGTAGCGATTGTCAGGCCAAGCACGATGCCTGAACGCGCCTCGCGAAGCACAACATTTAAAATGATTTTTGACGTAGAAATTCCCATCGCCTGATACGCTTCAATGACACCGCGGTCGACTTCAAGTAAAGCAGATTCCATCAGCCGAGCGATATATGGCGCTGTGAAAACGACAAGCGGCAAAATAACGCCCTTTACGCCAATTGTAGTGCCCACGATAATTTTTGTAAATGGCAAAATTAAAAAAAGTAAAATAATAAATGGCAGCGAACGTAAAATATTAATAATCCAGTTTAAAATCGTGTAAGCCGTTTTATTCTCAGCTTGCCCATCTTTTCGTGTTAAAACAAGTAAAATACCAAGTGGTAGACCGACCAAAATGGAGATGACGAGCGTGATGCTTGTCATTGTAAGGGTTTCTAGAAATCCAGTCCAAAGGGTGTCGCCCCATTCGTTAAAAAAATCAACCATTTTGTTGCACCTCCGAAACGACTACGCCTTGTTCGCGCAAGTACTCAATTGCTTTGTTATATTCGGCCTCATCACCTTTTAAATGGACTAAAAGTTTGCCAAGGGTATCATTTTTCAGGTGATCAATTCCCCCCGCCAAAATGCTCGGCAGGCAATCAAATTTCCGGGATACAAGCGCAAGGGCAGGCTCATCAGAACCTTCGCCAATGAAATGGAGTGAAACCAATTTACCTGTTTGCTTATATTTTTCTAACACATCGGCTGGAATTTCAAAACTAGCCTCTGAGCCAACAAAACGTTTGGTAGTCGGGTGTTTTGGCTTCGTGAATACATCTAAAACAGTGCCTTCTTCAACAATTTGCCCGTTTTCCATCACAGCAACGCGGTCACAAATGCGCTGAATGACATCGAGTTCATGCGTAATAAGGAAAATCGTAATGCCGAGTTCGCGGTTGATTTTAAGTAGCAAATTTAAAATGGCTTCGGTCGTTTCAGGATCAAGCGCACTCGTCGCCTCATCACTAAGTAAAATTTCAGGTTCATGAGCAAGCGCTCTCGCAATGGCAACACGCTGCTTTTGACCGCCAGAAAGTTGGGCTGGGAAATTTTCTTTTTTATCCGTAAGCCCGACAATTTCTAAGTATTTTTCAACACGTGCTGTAATTTCATCGCTTTTTAAACCTTCAAGTTTAAGCGGTAGCGCGATATTTTCATATACAGTGGCCGTTTTAAGTAGATTGTAGCCTTGAAAAATCATTCCGATTTTACGTCTCGCGAAACGCAAGTTTTTCGCCGAAAGTTGTGCGAGATTGTCGTTTGCAATATGCACAGTACCTTCAGTTGGCTGTTCTAAAAAATTAATACAACGAACAAGCGTACTTTTTCCAGCGCCGCTATAACCCACAACACCGTAAATCTCACCTTTTTGGACGGAAAGCGAAACGTCCTTCACCGCCTGAACGCTTCGCCCGTTAACATTAAAAGTCTTGCTGACATGTTCTAGTTTAATCATGGTTACATCTCCCTAAAATGCAGGTACAACAGACCCATTAAATTCTTTTTCAATGAAGCTTTTAATTTCATCAGAATGGTAATATTTTTTAAGTGTATCGACAACTTCATCATCTTTATTTTCAGTTCTTACGACAAAAACATTTGGATACGGATTGTCTTTCGTTGGTTCATGGAAAATCGCATCATCATTAATGGTGAGTCCAGCGCCCATCGCAAAATTGGTGTTGATGGCAGCTGCTTTTACTTCACCAAGTTGCGCTGGAATTTGCGAAGCTTCAAGTTCGATGATTTCTAAATCGAGCGGGTTTTCCGCGATATCTTTTTTCGTTGCTTTTTCTTCCACGCCGTCTTTCAACTTAATGACACCAGCGTCTTCAAAAAGTTTTAAGCCACGATATTCGTTCGAAGGATCATTTGGAACCGCAATTTTATCCCCCTTCTTAAGCTCTTTGATGTCTTTAATATCTTTGGAATAAATGCCCATTGGGAAAGCAACTGTCTTAAAGACTTGGTCGATTTTGTAGCCTTTATCTTTTTTCTGTGCATCTAAAAACGGAATCGTTTGGTAGTTATTCGCGTCTAAATCCCCATCGTTTAGCGCAGTGTTTGGCGTGTTATAATCGTCAAACGTTTTAATTGTGATGTCCAGCCCGTCTTTTTTAGCTAACTTTTTCACTTCCTCCGCAATTTGTTGGTGAGGTCCACCCGTTACGCCAATTGTAATCTTTTCCGTGCTTAACGTTTCGGATTTCCCGCCACCACATGCAGAAAGTGCAAGTAGTGCCGCGCCAGTAAATGCAATCAAAATTCCTTTAGTTCTCTTTTTCATTAAAAATTCCTCCCTAAATGTGTCTAAATTTAAATTTTTATAAACATTCTAGTTTGAGAGTGTGGACACAGCGTTTCGCCTTGTATTTATGTACTAAAAAAGTTTTTAGCACATAAATAAACCCCTCTACCATCAGAATAGAGAAGTTGAATGTGTTGCCTATTCGAACTCCTCTCATCTACCAAAATGGCTATACCATTTTGCTGGAATTAGCACCTTCACTTCAAAAAGTTAGGTTGCCGGGCGTCATCGGGCCAGTCCCTCAGCCTCTCTCGATAAGAGAACTACATTATAAAAACTTGTTACGTAAAAATATACCGATTTTTAAGGTGATTGTCAATGCTTTTTTAATGTTTTTTATTTCTAGACTAGACAAAATTGCTAGAAAACTTTAAGATATTTAACAATGAAACATAAAACGGGAGGCGTACGAAATGAGATTTTCTAAAAAGCTCGAAAATTTGCCAGAGCAATTTTTTTCAAAATTAGTACAAAATGTAAATCGCAAAATTGCAGAAGGGCATGATGTCATCAATTTGGGACAAGGAAATCCAGATCAGCCTACGCCGCAAAACATCGTAGAAGCACTAAAAAATGCCGCAGATGATGTGCAAAACCACAAGTATTCTTTGTTTCGCGGCAAGGCAGAACTGAAAGAGGCGGCTGCCAATTTTTACAAAGAAGAGTACGGGGTGACTTTGGATCCTGAAAAGGAAGTGGCGATTTTGTTTGGGACGAAGACGGGGCTTGTGGAGCTGCCGATGTGTCTGCTTGACCCCGGCGAAAAAATGCTCTTGCCTGACCCTGGCTACCCAGATTACTTGTCTGGCGCGGTTTTAGCGGACGCCGAGTATACATTAATGCCTCTTTTGGAGGAAAATCAATTTCTACCGGATTATGCTCTGATAGATGAGGCGACGCGGTCAGATGCGAAGTTGATGTATTTAAATTATCCGAACAATCCAACGGGCGCCATCGCTACAGAGAAGTTTTTCGAAGACACCGTCTCGTTTGCTAAGGAAAATGAGATTGCCGTCGTGCATGATTTCGCTTACGGGGCTATCGGTTTCGGCGCCAAACCAATTAGTTTCCTCCAAACAGAAGGGGCGAAGGATGTCGGAATTGAGCTATACACACTATCCAAAACATACAATATGGCCGGCTGGCGAATTGGTTTCGCTGTCGGGAATGAAACGATGATTGAAGCCATCAATTTAATCCAAGACCATCTGTATGTGAGTCTTTTCCCTGCCATTCAGGATGCGGGGATTGAAGCGCTTAGAGGCTCCCAGGAAGCTGTCAGAAAGCAAAATGAGCGTTACGAAAGTCGAAAAAATGCCTTTTTAGACGCGTGTTCGGAAATCGGCTGGGAAGCAGTCATTCCAAGGGGCTCGTTTTTTGCTTGGATGAAAGTGCCCGAAAACTTCACGAGCACAAGCTTTACAGAGCATTTGCTCGAAAAAGCTAATGTGGCGGTGGCCGATGGAAGTGGCTTCGGCGAGTGCGGAGAAGGTTACGTCCGAGTGGGCCTTCTAATGGACGAGGAGCGACTTAGGGAAGCAGTAAGCCGCATTGGGAAATTAGATTTATTTAAAGCAACGACTTATAGCCTCTAAAAAATAGTTGACGATTTTTGGCAAGCATGGTTTAATGGTGAAGTGCCCTTTTTAAGGTGCTCACTTGGTTCCGTGGTGTAGGGGTTAACATGCCTGCCTGTCACGCAGGAGATCGCGGGTTCAAATCCCGTCGGGACCGTTTGAATTTTAAAAAGTTTGTAGACTTTGTCGTCTGCAAACTTTTTTTATTACCCTGACAAACTGTTGTCAGAGCCCGGTGCTATACTGGAGCTGAAAGGGAGGTAATAAAAATGAATTATCAAGTTAGTCATTTTGAAGAAATAAAAGTGACTGGAGAACACGTGCACATTAGTAATGATGACCCGAATATGAGTGAGAAATTTACGGAACTTTGGCAAGGGTTTTATCAAAATCATGCTACAATGGATATGGAAACAAAAGTATACGGTGTGTATTTTAATTTTGAAGGTGATTATGAAAAACCGACTTCCTTATCGTATGACGTGCTGGCAGGTGTAGCTACGGCAGACGGGGAGGTCACAATTCAAAATGGCAAATATGCCCGCTTTACAGTGGTTGGAAATCCAATGACGGCGCCAGCAGCACTTTGGCAGGAAATTTGGCAGACGCAATTGGAGCGCACTTGCGTGACGGATTTTGAATTATATTATCCCAATCCAGATATTGAAAAAACGCGGATTGAAATTTATATTGGAATAAAATAAACACGCTATTTTAAACGAGAGGGGAAAGCCGTTCATGCGTTTTAATCGAATGTTAGCCATTGTGTTGCTGTTAGTCAGCAAACGGAAAGTGACAGTTCAAACTTTGGCCGATTTTTTTGAAGTATCAGAACGAACTATTTATCGCGATTTGGAAGCACTAGATTATGCTGGTATACCGATAATTTCGACACCGGGGTTTAATGGTGGGATTAGCATTATGGAGAACTACTATTTGGATAAACAATTGTTTTCCTCGCTCGATTTTAAATACGTGCTGCTTTCGCTTTATCGGTTGAATATTGAAAATGACCCAAATAAAACGGCAATTATTGAAAAGCTACAATTGCTGTTCGATGCCGAAGAATTACAACAAATTGAACAGCATGCACATCAAGTTGTGGTGGATTTTTCGTCTTGGCAAGGCACCAAAACGGATGACGCGAAATTTATGCGCATCCAAGAAGCCATAAAAAGCAATCACCAACTAATGTTCACATACACCAAATTAGATGGGCATAAGAAGCAACGCATGATTGAACCCTATCAATTGCTTTTCAAAAGTGGCCGCTGGTATTTAAGTGGTACAGAAGAAGGCGCTCCAAAATTGTTTTTGCTAGACCGAATCAAACACATCGAACTAGGTCAACCATTTAATCCTAATCTAGCGTATTATGAACGCGATTTCATTTGGCGAAAGCAGAATATGCTTGAATTTGTGTTGCGAATTGATCGCTCGATTTTTCATATTTTTGAAAGCTGGCATCAAGTGGAAATTATAGAAGAAGCGGAGCCATTTTTACGGCTGAAAATTATTGCCGAACATAATGCTTGGCTGGAAACATTTATTTTAGGCCTCGGCAGCGCCTGCATCGTGGAAAGCCCAGCTTCACTACGCGCCCTAGTAAGCGCGCAAATTTCGGACATGTATAAAAATTATAAAGGAGATGATAATAGTGGCGAGACCAACAACTAAAGCAGATTTTATACAAGCCTCAAACGAAAAGTATCAACAACTCATACATATGTTAGAGGAAATGCCAAATGAAGTGAAGTTAGCCGCGTTTCAGTTGGCCGACATAAATAAAAAAGAAGCACACTGGAATAGGGATAAAAATATCCGCGATGTCCTCATTCACTTGTATGAATGGCAAAAATTACTTTTAGATTGGGTAGAGCCCAATTTAAAGGGGGAGAAAAAGCAATTTTTGCTGGAAGGCTATAACTGGAAAACTTACGGCGCAATGAACATCGTTTTTTTGGAAAAGCATCAGCAAACAGCATACCCGGCAGCGCTACGCTTATTGCAGGAAAGTCATGGCCAAGTTATGCAACTTGTTGAGCAATTTTCTAACGATGATTTGTTTAAAAAAGGGGTTTTTACTTGGAGCGGTGGAAGCACGCTTGGCAGCTATTTCGTTTCGGCGACGTCAAGCCATTATGAGTGGGCACTTAAAAAAATAGCTTATTTCAAGAAGCGACTGTAAACGATATGTTTGCAGTTGTTTTTTTGTTACGGGAAAAATCTTCATATTTAAAATGGACTATGCTAGCTGTAATAATTCAGATAATTTTCGAACTGTGCTATAATAAAATTATGGTCTTCTATTTGTATAGAAGTGAACAAGCTAAAGACGCCGTCGGAAGCGTCCAGGGAGAAGGACTTCCGCACCACAGTCTTAATGATAAACAATTTTTAGGAGAATGCCGGCAGAACCGGAAAAATCCAATTATGGGAGGACTGTTTGAAAAATGGCAGAAAAGAAAATTTTAGTAGTAGATGACGAAAAACCAATTGCAGACATTGTTAAATTTAATTTAAATAAAGAAGGTTTCGATGTATATTGTGCCTATGACGGAGACGAAGCTATTGAGCTTGTTGAGGAAGTACAACCAGATTTAATTTTGCTCGACATCATGCTTCCGGGCCGCGATGGCATTGAAGTTTGTCGTGAAGTGCGCAAAAAATACGATATGCCCATCATCATGGTTACCGCAAAAGATTCCGAAATCGATAAAGTGCTCGGCCTCGAGCTAGGCGCCGACGACTACGTGACGAAACCGTTTAGTAATCGTGAACTTATCGCACGGGTTAAAGCGAATTTGCGCCGTCATAGCCAAATTAGCTCGCAATCCGCTGAAGAAGAAGAAAATAGCGAAATCGAAATTGGCTCCCTCGTCATTCATCCAGACGCATACGTGGCATCTAAACGCGGCGAAACCATCGAGTTAACGCACCGCGAATTTGAACTTCTTCACTATTTAGCGAAACATATGGGCCAAGTTATGACGCGCGAACATTTGCTTCAAACTGTTTGGGGCTATGATTATTTCGGCGATGTCCGTACAGTTGACGTAACCGTAAGACGTCTGCGTGAAAAAATCGAAGACAATCCAAGCCACCCAGCATGGCTCGTTACTCGCCGCGGCGTGGGCTATTATTTGCGAAACCCAGAGCAGGAGTAGCAGCAGAGGCATTTTAAATGAATCTTGTAGGTATAGTGATGGCGCTATTTGAATGGCTACTGCAATATTTTACGGGATTTACAAACTTATAAAGAAATTGATATGGGAATCAAAATATAGATAATTGTACGAAGCACGTCATTTATTTTACTAATAAATGATGTGTTTTTTTGTAAGCGTGAATTATGGTATAATACAAGAATTAAGAAGAAACTAAATTGCGATTTGCCATAGATAGAAACATCAATTTAACCCTGAACAGGAGTAGACGTGTTTTATGCATAAAATGAAGTTTTTCCAGTCGGTGCAATTCCGGTTGGTGATGATTTACTTGTTGCTTATTTTAGTTGCTATGCAAGTCATTGGCGCTTATTTCGTGCGCGAACTAGAGGGGCAGCTTGAAAAGAACTTTCAAGATTCTATCAAAAATAGTATGACATTACTGGATTATAACGTGCGGGAGGAGATTTTAAAGAACGGCGATAATAGTGCGCAGATGCAGACGGATATTCGTGAACTTTTGGTCGATTATGCGCGCAACAATTCGAGTTTGCTCGAGGTGCGCATTGTTGATGAGCGTGGCAAAATTCTCGGGACGTCCAACATGGACAATCAGGGGATTGTAGGCCAAAAATCAACCACGCCTTTAGTCAAAAGAGCTCTGTCGCTTGGCACTTCAGAAGAAAAAATTTATATGGACGAGTCAAACGACAATAAACGTGTTTGGGTCACGGTTTCTCCAATCAAAAATAAAAATACGGTGATTGGGGCTATTTATCTTGTCGCGAATATTGAGTCCGTCTACTCGCAGGTGGACTCGATTACGAACATTTTTATTACCGGTACGCTGATTGCGATGGTCATAACGGCTGTTCTCGGGGTGCTCTTGTCGCGGACGATAACGAAGCCGATTATTGATATGAAACGACAAGCTTACGCTATGGCGAGAGGGAATTATACTCGGAAAGTAAAAGTATACGGACTTGATGAAATTGGTGAGCTTGCGCAAAGCTTTAACTCGCTGACAAAACGGGTTCAGGAAGCCCAAGCCATGACCGAAGGGGAAAGACGCAAATTGTCTTCCGTACTTTCGTATATGACAGACGGGGTTATCGCAACTGATCGCCGCGGCAAAGTCATTTTAATTAACTCACCAGCGGAAAAAATGCTTCGCGTTGCCCATGAAACCGCAAATGGACAGCCACTTACAGAAGTCCTCGGCATTCAAGATGAGTATGCTTTTGAAGATTTGATGGATATGACCGAGCCGCTTACGATGGACCGTAGTACAGCAGAACGCTATGTTCTCCGCGCCAATTTATCAGTCATTCAACGTGAAACAGGATTTGTAAATGGTGTAATTGCGGTTTTACATGACATTACAGATCAAGAGAAAGTTGACCAAGAACGTCGCGACTTCGTATCAAACGTGTCACACGAACTTCGCACGCCTTTAACCAGTATGCATAGTTATCTCGAAGCACTTAGTGACGGGGCGTGGGAGGATAAGGAGGTCGCGCCGCATTTCCTTGAAGTGACGCAAAATGAAACAGAGCGAATGATTCGCCTTGTCAATGACCTTTTGAAATTGTCGCGTATGGACGGCGGCAGAGAACATCTGGATAAAAGTTTTGTGAATTTTACGGACTTCTTTAATCATATTATCGATCGTTTTGAAATGATGAAAAAAGAATCGATTAAATTTAAACGCTATATTCCGCGCGTGCCAGTTATCATTGAAATTGATGAAGATAAAGTGATGCAAGTGCTGGACAATATTATTTCCAATGCGAATAAATATTCACCGGACGGCGGTCAAATCTCCTTTTTCTTGAAAAAAATGGACGATAAAATCGAAGTAAGTATTAGCGATGAGGGACTTGGAATTCCGGAAGCTGATTTAGACAAAGTGTTTGATAGGTTCTTCCGGGTGGATAAAGCGAGATCGAGAGAAATGGGAGGAACAGGGCTAGGACTGGCTATTGCGCGCGAAGTAATTGAGGCGCATGGTGGTCGTATTTGGGCTGAAAGTAATAAGCGCAAAGGTACGACAGTCAAGTTCACCTTGCCATATAGCGATTTGCCGGAGGATGATTGGGAATGAAGACAAATGCATATTTAAGAGGCGCTATCCTCACCGTACTCGTTATTTTTAGTATCGTGCTCAGCTATTTTATTTGGAAAGGCCAGCCAGATTACGAAACGATTGATGTGAAAGAAGTGGAAAAAACAACAATTGATAAGCAGAAAACCGCTGCCCAAGTTTTTAAACCGATGATGATTCAAGTCAATAAAAACGACACACATTTTCAAACGAACAATGGCACTTATGTGAACGAGCTAGCCGCAGATGGGCGCAACTTTAGTTTTTCAGAAGTCGTTCTTTCGGGGAAAAAACGGAGTGAGGAGTACGACCGTATTATTCACCAAAACGGAGCGATTGAGCTTATTTACCCAAATAACATTCCATTTTCGATTTTTGCGCAAGTCTTCCAAGTTGAAGGTAAGAAGCTTGATAATGCTTCTTTCAATCGGATTATTTTTGACACAAATAAAACGGACACCGGCTTATATACCGTTTATTTTACAAATGATTATGAAGATACGATTTACCAAAGTTCTCTTCAAGAAAAGGATATCGAGAGCGTTCGAAATATTGTTGAAGAAGCAAACAAGGAAGACGTATTTAATGAAGTCCCAGAAGTAAGACCGAGCAAGCATTCCATCTTCCTTTCAAACGAACGAATAAAAATGAGCAGTGAAAAATATATTATCGATTCAATGGATATCAATTTGTTTACGAAGGCGCTGTTCCAAGATGTTGGTTCTGTTAAAAATGAAGATAATTCTTATACAAATGGCTCAAGCAAAATCGTGCTGGATACAACGAATAAGGTGTTGGAATATATTAATCCAGCACAAGAAGTAACAACAAATACTGAAACAATTTCGAAACGAGATAGCCGCATTCAAGATAGTTTTAACTTTATTAATGAACATGCAGGCTGGACGGACAACTATTATTATACTGGCTACTATGCCCAGTCTGGAACGGTAAACTTCGGTTTATTCGTGAACAATTTGCAAGTTTTAAATTCAGCAGGTATGTCGCAAATTTATGTCACGGAAGGACAAGAGGCAGTATATAAATATAGCCGACCATTCTTTAAATTAGACTATCCAATTCCGCGCGAAAGCGAAGAAGTGACGCTACCATCTTCACTATCTGTCTACAAGAATTTGGAAAGCAATCCTAATATTGATATTCGCTCATTGCAAATGATTACACTCGGTTATGAAATGTCATGGGTAGAAGATAAAGGACTTAACCGAATTGTAGAACTAAGACCGACATGGATATTCAAATACAACGGGCAATGGTTCGTTTCTGATATGAAGGAGAGTGAGTAAAGTTGGATTGGAGAAAAACAGAAATTATTTTTATTATCGCCTTCCTATTACTCGATATTTTCCTTGTGGTGATGTTTTTAAATAAACAAGCAACCAATGATCCTGATAAACTTGGAAACGACACGCTTCAAGACCATTTAAAAACAGATAACATCAGCTATCCAAAACTGTCTTCAAAACCGGTTATGGGGGAAATTTTCACAGCTACCCAAGACGCGTTTTCTGCGAAGGACGTTGCGAGCTTAAAAGATCAAAATGTTTTTCTTGTGAATAATGCCAGTGAAATTTCGTCTACATTAAAAACACCGATTCCTGCTGATAAGGACAAAGAAACACCTGAACTTGCCAGTTTTGTCAAAGAAAAGGTGTACAAAGGTTCGTCCTATAAATTTTGGAAATATGATAAAGAGGAAAATAAGCTAATCTACAATCAAGTGATAAAAGGAGATATGGTCCTCTTTGATAGCGGCGGGCAAATTACTTTTAAATTGAATAATGCCGACGAGGCAGTATCATACACGCAAACGTATCTTGGAAAACAAGATGATTTGCAAGAAAAAACCAATTTAATGTCTTCGATGGATGCCTTAGAAGCGATTTATCAACATGGCGACTTAAAAACGGATAGCGACATTGTGAAAGCAACGTTTGGCTACTATACAACGGTCCAATTATCGAGCGGCGATGTTTATTTCCCAGTCTGGTGTTTTGAGGTAAAACATAAAGATACGACGACGTACTTTTTAATCAATGCCAAAGATGAACAAGTTATCAATTTAAATGAATCGCGCGCGCAAAACCCAGAAGAAACATCCATGAGCGAATCAATCCAAATGTCGCCAGAAACAATGATGGGCAACTAGGCGTAAAACAAAAATCAATCCACATTCGGGTTGATTTTTGTTTTCTTTTGTAAAAAATAAGGTTAAAATAAGGATATGTCAGGGGGTACGAATGTAATGATGAAGAGTCAACTTTTAGCAGGAACTGGTGCGGCGCAATTAAAGTTTAGTATTCTCGCAAGTGGGAGTTCTGGCAATGCCACACTTATTGAAACAGACGACCAAAAAATATTAGTCGATTGTGGTTTAAGCGGTAAGAAAATGGAAGGTCTTTTTAAACAAATTGACCGGGATATTAGCGAAGTGGACGCAATTTTAATTACGCATGAGCACTCGGACCATATTAAAGGTTTAGGTGTTTTGGCGAGAAAATATAAACTCCCTATTTACGCAAATGAGAAAACTTGGCGTGCAATGGATAATATGATTGGCGAGGTAAGCTCGGATCAAAAATTTCAATTTGATATGGAAACTGTAAAAAGTTTTGGGCACTTGC
The DNA here is from genome assembly GCF_900186185.1 of Listeria sp. ILCC797. Taxonomy (NCBI): domain Bacteria; kingdom Bacillati; phylum Bacillota; class Bacilli; order Caryophanales; family Listeriaceae; genus Listeria; species Listeria sp. ILCC797. Next base: position 177,416 of record NZ_FYBS01000004.1, on the reverse strand, counting down.
AAGTAGAATCATTTGGAGTCTCGCATGATGCGGCTGAGCCCATGTTTTACATATTTCATAACGGGAATAAAAAGTTTGTTATGATTACGGACACGGGCTATGTGAGCGACCGAATGAAGGGGCATATCAAAAATGCTGATGCCTATTTATTTGAAAGTAATCATGATGTCGAAATGCTTCGTATGGGGCGTTATCCGTGGAATGTGAAGCGTCGAATTTTAGGCGATGAAGGGCACGTTTCAAACGAAGATGCAGGAATCGCGATGAGTGAAGTCATTGGCGATCAAACAAAGCGAATTTATCTTGGACATTTAAGCAAGGATAACAATATGAAAGATTTAGCTAGAATGAGTGTGACACAAACGCTTGCAAGTGAAGGCATTGTGGTCGGAAATCAGATAGAATTATTTGACACAGATCCAGAAATTCCGACGAGCATTTTCACATTGTAAAGCTGAGAAGGGACGTAAAGCGAATGAGTACGTCTCTTTTTTCTTAAAAATTTAAAGTAATTTCATGAATTTTTCATAATTCTCTTGTAAGATAAGTCTATAGATGAATTTTTATGCGGAAAGGGATGGTTAATTTTGGAAAACGAGAAAAATGAGTTTGACAAAACAGTAAGCGATGATGCGAATCAATCGCCAGAAACAACAAAGGAACAAAAAACAGAAGAAACGTTACATAGTCCGCACAGACAAGAACCAGTTTCTGAGCCGATTTCGGAAGGTGTAACAGACGAAGGGCAAGTTTTCGCGGGGGCGACGCGTGAACAAGCCGAAGCAAGCATGACGAACGCTTTTTTTGAAGAAGCCTCCGATACTTCTGAAAAAAACAACACAGTTCCCCCAGTACCACCTGTTCCCCCAACACGTTCAAGTGGCGATGACGGCGGCGGTAGTGAGCCACCAAAGAAAAACGGTGGTAAGCACTTTTTAGGTTATTTCCTAACAGGCCTAATTGGCGTTCTAGTAGGCGGTCTGATTATCTTTTTCGCCGTTAGCGGCTTAGGTGATTCCTCAAACGATTCGTCATCTGGATCAAGTTCAAACACGGGAAAAGTAGAAAAAGTTTCGTATGAAAATACAACCAACATTACAAAAGCAGTCGAGAAAGTACAAGACGCTGTTGTAAGTGTTTTAAACTATCAAGCAACAAGTTCACTTGACGGTTCCACAACTTCTGAGGAGGAAGCCTCTTCTGGCTCAGGCGTTGTTTACAAAAAATCAAACGGCAAAGCATATGTTGTGACGAATAATCATGTAGTCGAAGGCGCCAATAAACTTGAAGTGACTTTCTCTAGTGGGAAAAAATCATCCGCCAAGTTAATCGGAACTGACGAATGGAACGACCTTGCAGTACTAGAAATCAGCGATGAAAATGTGAGCACCATAGCTGAATTCGGCAATTCAGATTCCCTTAAAGTCGGAGAAACTGCCATCGCAATTGGTAGCCCACTAGGTACTGAATTCTCCGGTTCCGTTACAGAAGGGATTATTTCCGGCTTAAATCGTGCTGTTCCAGTGGATACAAATGGTGATGGTCAAGAAGACTGGGAAGCAGAAGTTATTCAAACTGATGCAGCTATCAACCCAGGTAACAGTGGTGGAGCTTTAATTAACTTAGAAGGCCAAGTGATTGGTATTAATTCCATGAAGATTTCCACAGAAAATGTAGAGGGAATTGGATTTGCGATTCCGATTAACACAGTTGAACCTATTATCGAACAACTTGAAACAAAAGGTGAAGTAACTCGTCCTTCGCTAGGCGTAACACTCCGCGACGTGGATACAATTCCAGAACAGCAACAACAAAACATTCTGAAATTGCCTGAAGGTGTCGATTACGGCGCAATGGTTCAACAAGTCGTTAGCGGCTCTGCTGCGGATAAAGCTGGTTTGAAACAATACGATGTAATTGTAGAAATGAACGGTAAGAAAGTAACCAACTCAATGACGTTGCGTCAAATTCTTTACAGCAATGATGTTGAAATAGGTCAAAAGATGAACGTGAAGTATTACCGTGACGGTAAGAAAGAATCCACAAACGTTACGTTAGAATCAGCTACATCATCCAAACAATAAATATAAAATGCGACTCCTCGGAGTCGTATTTTTTTTGTGGATAAGTTGTGGATTTCCAAAAGTCAAGCAATCAATATTTAGGAGAGAACATATTTTCTTGCACTAAATATAGAAGGAGGTTGTGGATATGTGGATAATTTTTGTGGATAACCTGTTAGTAAACCGTGAATAAGCTGTGGGAAATCGAAAATACTGACAATTTAAGTATAAAAAGTTGCTTTTCGAACAAAAAATTGAATCAAATTTCATTTTTGCCCAACTTTCATAGTAAGATATACCTTTTTGTGAAAAACAACTATAAAAACGCTCATTTATCCACAGTTTCATTTGCTAACAAATTCCAAATTGCTTCTGCCACAAGGTTTTTGCGAGTATTATGACCATGTGGATAACCTGTGGATAGTGAATTTCACTAAAAGTATATCTTGTAGGGAATGTTTGTTCTTATACAAAATATAGATGCGTCTGTGGATATGTGGATACTTTCTGTGGATAAAACTTGTGTATAAGTGCCATTTTCTTGTGGAAAAGAAATTTGTGTGCGAATTTAGGTCAAAAGCACGTATCAGTTAATTTTATGGTATGATAAACGGAGAAAATGCAATTTTGAGGTGGATACATGAAAATCCAAATTATTACAGTAGGAAAATTAAAAGAGAAGTATTTAGTGCAAGGCATTCAAGAATACTTAAAGCGTTTAGGTCCATATGCGAATGTAAGTGTTGTAGAAGTCCCAGATGAAAAGGCGCCAGAAATGTTAAGTGAAGCTGAAATGTTACAAGTAAAGGAAAAAGAAGCAGAACGAATTTTAACAAAAATTTCTGCGGATACATACGTTTTTGCGCTGGCAATTGCTGGCAAACAAAAATCGAGCGAGGATTTTGCTGACGGACTTCATCACCTCATGACATATGGGAAAAGTAAAATTGCGTTTATCATTGGCGGCTCACTTGGCTTAAGCGATAGTGTTTTAAAACGCGCCGATGAACAAATTTCGTTTGGCAAATTGACACTACCGCATCAACTCATGCGTCTAGTTTTAGTCGAGCAAATTTATCGTGCATTTAAAATTATGCGCGGGGAGCCGTACCATAAATAACAAATGAAGGAGTGCATCATGAAAAAAATTAGCATCATGATTGTTGTTGGCGTGTTACTTATTGGCGGGGGTTTAGGCGTGCTGGCGTATTGGAATCTTTGGCCGTTTCAAGGTGATAAAATTGCGGGGGTGCCAAACGGAGCTTTAATCAAAAAAGATAAGGAATCGATTGATACGCTAGATCTTCTTTTGGCGGCTAGCGGAAAGGTTGCTTTTAATACGGAGGGCGAGCGGGTTCAAGTGTACCTCGATGTGTATGAAAAAGCGGAGCGCGTGAGCCATCAAAAAGTTGTAGAAATTGCGCGCGAAGAAAAAAGTCCGATAAACGGGGAACTTGTTTGGGGCGCAGTTGGTTTTGATATGATGAAACCAGAAGAGCTTCGCGTTAAAATCCTCGCGAACGGGGCGGAATCACAAAAAAAAGTGCCGTTATCTGCAGAGTTGTTCCATAAATTTGAACACGCAGGAAGTGCTACAGAGCCTTTTGAGGGTGGAAAAATAGAGCCCGGCAAACGTTATGTTCTTCAGTACTGGGGTTTCTCAGAAAAAGGCCTACGAATTGTTGATGACTTATTTGCGGAAGAGGCGCTTAGCGAGATGGATCAGTCGATTATTTTGTATGTGATGTTCAAATAACAAAAAAACAGGGCAATCGGCCCTGTTTTTTTGTGCTATAAATTATCCCGCTGTGATTTTTTCGGACGGATAAATAGACCGAGTCGCTCTTGTTCTTTTGAAAGGGAAATGTAGAGCGAGATCATCATGAGAATAATGATGACCGAAAACGGGAATGCGACAATAATTGCTGCGTTTTGTAAGCCTTGCAGTCCACCAGAGAATAAAAGCGTGCTTGCGATGCCGGCTTGTAAAATGCCCCATACTAATTTAATTTGGAAACTTGGATTTAGTGAGCCATTTGTCGTTTGAATCCCGAGTACAAACGTTGCTGAATCCGCCGAAGTCACAAAGAAAACAGCAATGAGGATAATCGCGATAATCGATAAAATGGAGCCTAGTGGCAGCTCATTTAATACGCCGAATAAAACTTGTTCCGTTGGTAATTTTTGCAAGCTTGGCACAACCGTGCGCTGAATGTTAATGGCTGTACCGCCAAATACCGCGAACCAGAGTGCGCTCACAATTGTTGGTAACAAGATGACGCCCATTAGAAATTCGCGAATTGTACGCCCTTTGGAAATACGGGCGATGAAAAAGCCGACAAATGGCGACCAGGACATCCACCACGCCCAGTAAAAAATCGTCCAACTGTTAATCCATTCGCGGCCAGCTGGATTGCCCGGCTCCGTTCGAAAACTCATCTGCACAAAATTTTGCAAATACTCTCCAAAACCATTCATAAATTCATTCAAAATCTTCACCGTCGGACCCAAAAAGAGCGTCAGCACAAGAAGCAGAGCCGCAATATAAAGATTGAGATTACTCAAAATCTGGATGCCTTTGTTTAAACCGCTAGCCGCGGAAATCATGAATAGGATTGTCACAATGATGATAATAATCATTTGAATGGTGAAATTGATCGGAATATCGAAAAGATACGCAAGTCCGCCATTAATTTGTTGGGCGCCGAGCCCTAAAGTTGTCGCCACACCAATGACTGTCGCGAAAACGGCGATGATGTCTACGATATGCCCAATCGTTCCTGACGACCGGTGACCTAGGATAGGGTAGAGGGTTGCGCTAATTAAACCCGGTGCTTTCTTCCTAAATTTAAAATAAGCAAGAGCTAGGGCTACGACCGCATAAATGGCCCATGCAGAAATCCCCCAGTGAAAGAAAGTATAGCGTAGCGATTCCTGTAGCGCGATTTGTGTTTCAGTTTCGCCGCTTGGTGAGCTGACCGCAAAATGAGAAAGCGGTTCTGCTGCACCCCAAAAAACGAGGCCAATCCCCATGCCTGCGCTAAAAAGCATGGCAAACCATGATGTATTGCTGTACTCTGGCTTTTCGCCTGGTTTCCCTAAACGTATGGCGCCAATGGGGCTTAAAATTAAGAAAATACAAAAAGCCACGATAATGGCGACAACAAGCAAATAATACCAGCCGAACGTACTTGTTAAAAATTGTTGAATGTTGGCTGTTGCTGTTTCAAAGCCTTGTGGGAAAAATACGCCGAGTAAAACGGCGAGAAGGATAAGTATAACGGAGCACCAAAAAACCATCCCAATTTTTTTCATAACATCCTCCTTTTCGTTCTACTTAGTATTCATTATACCTTTTTTGTGAATGAAAACCTAATCTCCTAAAGAAAGTTCAGTTTGTCTTTGCAATCTTTGTTTTAACAACCTAATGAACGTGCTTGGTGCAGTGACTCGGAGCATAGGACCGAAAGAAAGAATTTGAATAAGCAGTTCATTTTCAGTTGGCGCAGGATAAGAAATCACTAGCTCATAAGTTTTGTCATCAATCCGTTTCGTTGTTTTTTGATAGCTTGCAAAGTGTAACATAGCGCGCTCTAGGGCATTTCGCCGATTATAAAGTGTGCAGTGAATCGTTTTAGTGACAGGCTTTGGAGTCGTTTGCTCACGCGCGTTTTCTGCCATTAAAGTGACCGAATGAATTTGCTTCACATTTAAAATATAGGCTGTGCCATTTTGCACAGATTTAGCATGAAGACGAAAACGATCATTTTTTTGAGAAAACTCCAGAATTTGTGGGCTAAAAACCCCAGTTAGCTGATTTTTCCGAGCATTCTCATACTCCAAATAAACTTGCTTATTCGTTTGAATCGCCTCTAAGATGACCTTAAAACAGCGAATGTAGTTGGAATCTGTATACATATCGCCATCTGCGAATTGATCAAAATAAAAAATATCCTGGGAAGAAAATAATGGGGGCACGTCTTTTAAATGATTTTGCCATTCAAGTTGTTCTTCCGGTGTTAAAAATAGAGCCATGCGTGCATCTTCTAAAATGGTTTTCAAAAACCGTTTTTCAAGCTCACGATAAACAGGTGGAATTGCGGGCAATTTAGGCGTGAAAGTTTGCTCCTTTTTATGTAGCAAATCCCAATTTCCTTCCTGTAATAACTGCGGTTCGAGATGGAAAAGTGTTTCGTTGTAGCCTAAATCTTGAATAATCGCCCGAATTTCATCAGCAGAAAGTGGACGATTTTGCATCAATATTTGATTGACAATAAAATAATACGTGCCATAAATTTCGCTAAAAATGGGCATTTCACTCTTCCTCCTCATAAAAGGCGTTCATTTCGTCAATTTCTTTAAAGAATGCTTGCACGAAACCTCGTTTACTAGCTTCCATCTTAACAATTCGCCCGATAAAGGTTCGTAAAAATGGTTTGATACCCGTCAAATCAAACAGCTCAATCTCATATTCAAAAAGTTGCGGCCCAATTTTCGTGAGTTTTCCAGAACGTCCCTCACGTTTAATCCGTTCAATAAGGTATTCATCGCGTTTTTCATCGATTTGAAGCTGCATCGCCAATCTGTCTTTCTCACAATTCCCAGTCATATTGCTCCAAAAATACGGCTGACATGCATCAAATTCTGCTACGATATGATCGAAATCTTCCGAATGACCTAACAGCTTTACAGAAGCAAGATGTTCTAGGCGGAAAGTAGTGAAAAAACGACTTTGCTTCATTCGCCCAATGACGTAACACCGCCCAGTTTGCGAGCTGACTAGTAGTTTTATCGGTAAAAATGGTTTTGAAATGACATTTTCATGACCGAAACGGTGGATTTCAACGTACTTTTTCGACTGAATGGCCGCAAGTAAATCAAACGCAATTTGTTCATCTAAAGTATGAACAGGATAGAAATGTTTAAATTGAAACGGCGAAGCGGGGACAAATTGCTGCACGTTTAAAATATACGCGCCTAGCACCCCAATTGGCAGCACTTCCTTGAAAAATTGAATGGCCGTTAAAAATCCATTTGAAAGTTTTGGAAAATCAGCAAGCTTATAATAGTTCACTTTTTTTTGTTTGGTTTGCTCGAAAATTCCTAATTTGACATATTCCGATAGTTTTTTTCGAACAGTGCCCTCTTCGATTAGTTTTTCCGCGTCAAGGATGCCGAGTATTTCTTGCAAGTTTTTGGCGCCGAGTGTGAGTGCATCAATGAGCATGAAATGCAAGAAAATATCATTCTTCGTAAAGGATTTTGCTTTCCATACCGAGAAAAAAGGGTTTTCGCTTAAAGAATTGGTGTTAATCGCAAGGCGGACGACTTTTTTCGTGCCACTTACTTCCGTTTCAATGTAATTATGGAAGTAGCTTTCAATGCGTCGGCGCTCGGTATCGTAGCTGCGAATGCTTTTTTGCCCAAATTCTTCGCGTGTTTTAAAGCCATAGATGTAGAAATCGCGGGCGTAAGTGCGCACCGTATTCATATTTTTGATTAGTTCTTGGAATTCTTTTGCCACAAAAATCTTCTCCTCTCTCTTTCAGATTAACATTGCGCACCTTTTTTTAAAAGATAAAATCATGACTTTTTTCTATACTAAAGATATCGATTAGTGAAGGAGTGCAAGAATATGTTTGTCAACTACGAAAAAAAAGCGAACAGAAAACCTATTAAAATATGGCTTGAAAGCGCGTCTGATATTGAGGCAGGCTGTTTAGAACAAGCGAAAGAAGTTGCTCGTTTGCCTTTCGTGTTCAAATGGCTTGCGCTTATGCCGGATACGCATTTTGGGAAAGGAATGCCGATTGGCGGGGTTTTGGCGACGAAAGATGTGATTGTGCCTTACGCGGTTGGAATGGATATTGGGTGCGGGATGTGTTTTATTGAAACGAATATTTTAGCACGCGATGTGCGCGAAATTATGCCGCAACTTGTTCAAACGACGCTAAAAAAAATTCCGGTTGGAAAAGGGAAGCACAGCGAGAAGCAAATTTCCGAGCAACTGGATGGAGCAGAAAAAATGACGTTTTATGAGGCGCTTCCAAATGTGCGCGAAACAATTGAATATGCGTACTATCAAATTGGAACGCTAGGCGGTGGGAATCATTTCATTGAATTCCAAGAAGATGAAAAAGGCTATTTATGTATTATGCTCCATTCTGGAAGCCGCCATCTTGGTGCCGCAATTTGTACGCATTTTGATAAAATTGCGCAAGAAGCGAACCAAAAATGGTACAGCAATTTGTCGGCAGAAAACGCGCTTTCCTTCTTACCAATTGATTCCGAAGAAGGGCGCGCCTATATTGAATGGATGAACTTCGCGCTTGATTACGCGTATTTAAACCGCGAAACAATGTTGAACCGAACGATGGAAATCACGCGTGAAATTGTGCAGCGAGAATTAAATCAAACGGTCGAATTTAAAGGGCGGATTAATTGCCACCACAACTATGCTTCGCTTGAAACGCATTACGACGAACAAGTGTATGTTCACCGAAAAGGCGCGACAAGTGCTAAAAACGGCGAACTAGGTATAATTCCAGGCGCAATGGGCTCAAAAAGCTACATTACAATGGGACTAGGGAGTAAAGAAAGCTTCCATTCGTCCTCACACGGCGCCGGCAGAAATTACTCCAGAACACGAGCAAAAGCGAATTTCCCAGCTAAAGAAGTATTGGCAGATTTAGAAAACCAACAAGTGACACTTGGGAAAACCAATTTAAAAGATGTAGCTGAAGAAAGCCGCTACGCGTATAAAGACATTGACCAAGTGATGCAAAACCAAAAAGACCTCGTCGCAATCGTGAAAACACTACACACACTAGGGGTCATAAAAGGGTAAAAACAAGCTGGCTCCAGATAGACTTCCTTCTTAACCTCAATTAGTCTATTGCATTTCCAGCTACCGAAATTTGGAGGCTCTTGGCGGACTTCCTTCTATAGGAACTAGTTCGCCTCTTTTCCTCCGTATAAAAAGGAGAAACAACATGTATGAATTAACAATTCGACGTCAAAACGGAATTTATTTACCTCAAATAAAAAATAGTGAGGTCACTACAAAAAAATTAGAACAGTTTCTAACAAAAGCTGCGCAATTAGGCTATTCTGTTTCAATCGAGCTAATAGAAGGCCTTTCTAATGAACATTTAGAAGGGATCTTGGCAGCGATGTATGAAATAAAAGGCGTGAAAAATCATAAAGCATTCCATAAAAATTTCCCAAAACAAGTGGCGGAAATGGACGATTTGGAACTTTACGGGAAAGCCGTTTTGCATTATGCGACGTTCGGTTCCTATTTGCCAAATGATAAAGAAGAAACGCGTGCAGCACTAAACGGGGTCTACAAGTTGCAAGAAATCAAATTTGTCAGTGAAGCGGACATGATAAAGCTCACCAACCAACTGATTCATAGCAAGGAAGCGTTCAGTGGGCATGATAAAGCCGATTTGAAAATTTTACTTAGAAATTTTGGTGGGAAAGCTCAATTTGAAAATGTGACACAAAAAGAAAATTTGGCTTTTCTAATTAAAATGTGTCTTAAATACCAGTTGGACACGGCAGCTTTGATGGCGGAAATGAAAACGGCAACGGATGTGCTTCGCTTTGCGGTTAGCTTGTCAGACGGCGATACATCGCTTGCTGAACCCACTCGCTTTATTACCTTCAAAAGACCAATGCGCCGTTTAATGCTGGAAAATCTTAATCAAACAGCCAATTTAACGGAGGATATGCGCCGACACAAACGGGCGTTCATTCGCCTTGGTGAGAAATTGCACCCTTCTGAATATCGGAACGTATATCCGCACGCAGCGGCGGGATTTGATGTGATACGAAACAATGAAAAAGTCATTACGTTTAATCGGAAAGTAGAGTGTGCCCTTGCTGAATCTAATTTGGCGGAAGCAATCTCGCTTTTAAAATCCCGCCCAGGCGAATTTGCGCGCCGTTTCGATCATCTGCTTAGAATTTTTTTCGATGAAGCGGAACAAAACCAGCTGTTTCACGCATTTAAGCAAGTGGCAACTCGCACGTCGGTGCCGATTTTGCTTAACATGCGCAGCCATTTTGAAAGCCGTACGAAAAATCAGGCGGCGCGTATTTTTTTCCCAAAAGGTCAAAAAGCAAAAGTTTTTGTGACGGAAGAAACACGTGTCAAAATCGCCATGCAGACGGCTTTGCGTGTCATTCAAATTTGCGACGATGCGTTAGTTTCGCAGTTTGCGCAAAAAGATTATTTGGGAAAAGTCTTTGTTGATGAGGAGTTGAAAAACTACACGGTTCCGTTTGCGAATCGCTCCACGAATAAAAGTTTGAAGCAATTTGCCCGTGGTTCAAGAATCAAACTGAATTTTGAGGAGCATCCGATTTTGCGTTTGTTTATTTACTGGAAAGGTGACATGGTGGATATTGATTCGTCGGTAATGCTTTTTGATGAAAATTATAGTCAAGTGTCTTACTGTTCGTATTATGAATTGCGAGATGCGGCGCATACAATGACGCATAGTGGTGATATTACGTCTGCGCCAGATGGGGCTTCCGAATTTATTGATATAAAACTGAAAAGAGCTCAGAAAATTGGCGCGAAATATGCAGCGATATCTATCAATAGTTTTTCAAGAATCCCGTATTCGGAATTAGAGGAATGCTTTGTCGGATTGATGAACCGAACGGATAGCGAGTCAGGTGAGATTTTCGAACCGAAAACGGTGTCGCAAAAGTTTGACTTAACATCTATACAGATGGCGGTCATGCCATTTATTGTTGACTTGGAAGCACAAGAGCTCGTTTGGTGTGATTTAGGTTTGGGGTATGAGGAGGGAGCGCCAAACAATATCCATACGCATTTAACGGGGATTGAGGCAATCACTTATGCTATGACGACACTTAAAAAGCCAACGCTCTATGATTTGTTTTGCTTGCACGGGAAGGCTCGCGGCGAACTCGTTTTAAACCGAGAAGAAGCTGATGTTATTTTTGGAGCGGGCGGCAATGTGGAAGCGAGCGATTTCGAAAAAATTATGGGTGAATTTATCTAGCGGCATCGAAAAATATGGGTGCTGCTAGTCTTATTTTGTTATACTAAAAAGAAAAAGGAGAACATCATGGCAATTATTCAATTGAAAAGCACAAATCCGGCATTTTCATTTCTGATTAAGAAAAATCCAGCTTCTGGTATGGTTTTTCGGGGCATTCGAAAAGGCATTGCGACAGGCTGGTTTAGCGCTGAAGGGACATACCACGTCTTTTTTCAAGATGCGCAAAACACAATTTCTTTTAAGGGGAAAAATGAACCGGATTTTGATTACTTAAACCTATCGAAATATACGAGCCCATTTGCTTATTTGCAGATGACAAATGACTTTTTTAGGAGTGTTTATACGAAAGAAAACGATCAAGATACACGAGGTTTTAAAAATCGTCTTGTTTTTTCAATGATTTATGCGCGAAAAGAACATTATTTGCGATTTTTTAAACAACATTTTGAGAACTATGATTTTACGGTTGTGAAGAAGACAGAGAATTATTATGAAGTGGCAATTGAAACCGAGGAAACACTAGGCGACTTATTAAAGTTAGCTAATGTATTTTGCTTGTTCCTAGCGATGAATAGTAAAGAGTCCATCCAAGTGGAGGATAGTTTAATTCAAAAATACATTCAGTTCCTCATCGATTTAGATGTGCCTTATTTTATTCGCTATTTATTCGCGCAAAACTTCCTTTTTCGTCCGAAAACGTTTCAAAAATTTAAAAAACAATTGGAAGCGACTGAAAAATACGATATCGAGTTGCAATTTGGTGGCACACACTTGCAGCGTCGTAACGCCATTTTAGCGCGGCTTGATTTTTCCAATTCCATTGTGGATATTGGTTGTGGGGAAGGCTTTTATGCGATTCCATTTGCGAAAAAGCTAGCCGACACGGATTTTTATTACGCGATTGATATTGATACCGAATTGCTAAGGCACGTTGAAAAGCGGGCGAGCCGCGAGGAAATTGAAAATATCGGTACGTACGAATCATTCGAACATTTTTTAGAAAATGCGCCGACTGAAAAAGTGGATGTTCTGCTTACGGAAGTGATTGAGCATATGCCGATAAAGCAGGCTGACAAATTGGTGACGCAAGTTTTAAATAGTACAGATTTCGAACATTTTATTGTGACGACGCCTAATCGGGATTTCAATGCGTTTTATGAACTGGAAGATGCGTTCCGCCATACGGACCATAAATTCGAAAGTTCTGCTGAAGAATTTCAAGATTGGCTTCGCGAAATTGTCGGGAGGTCTAACCGTTTTGAAGTGGATTTTTTCCAAATAGGGGATAAAGTGAACGGTATTAGTACGTCGAGCGGTGCAATTATTTATAGAAAAGAGGTGGAATAGATGGAGCTTAGGACGAGTTTACATACGATTTTTTTGATGATTGGACCGAGTGAGTGTGGGAAAACGACATTTGCGAAGGAATTTTTGATGCCGGCACTCCGTAAAGATGTACCGGAGAAGAACTATTTTATGAACATCAGCTATCTTTCTTCAGATGAAATTCGCCAAGATTTACTGGGGCATGCGCATGACAAATATGCGAGAGTCATGCTCGAGAGCAGTGAGCAAGCTTTTTCTCTTTTGTATGAAAAGCTGAGACTTGCGACATCGTTTCCGATTCAATCCGATTTCGTCGTTATTGATTCAACGGGACTTTCCGATAAATTTCGCGAGCAAATAAGAAAAATTGCCGTAGAAAATCATTACAATGTGGAAGTAGTGCTGTTTGATTATAAAAATCGCGCTGATTATTTTCGAACGGAACGAAGTAAAACTATTATTTCGAACCATATTACACGTTTGCGGCGTGAGGTATTACCCGTTTTACGACGCGAAAATTATCAGGCTGTTCACCGGGTAAGATTTCCGGTGCAGAAACTAGATGTGGCGATTTCAAATTATGAGGAAATGCTTGGTACGCTTCTTCCGCCAGACGAAACCTACACGTTTATCGGGGATGTTCATGAGTGTAAAACGAGCCTTATCTCGCTTTTGAAAAAATATAATTTCGTTTTTGATGCGGATGAAATGATTGTCGAAAAACCAAGTCACGAATTTATTTTGCTTGGCGACTTTATCGACAAGGGGAAAAATACGCGCGCGATGGTCGAGTTTCTTTATAAAAATAAAACGCATTTTCGCATTGTTTTAGGCAATCATGAAAATTTTGTGCATAAATATATTGAAAAGAAAATTCAAGGTGCGGACGAAACGCTCGTAAGAGACTATTTTGATTCAATTCCTGTACTCTCTTCAGATGCAGAACTTTATGCGAAATTTGTTGAACTTGTTTTACAGGCGCAGCCGTTTTATCGTGTCATTGGAGAAGGACAACCAAGCTTTTACGCAACTCATGCGCCGTGTAAAACGAAATTCCTAGGCAAGCTCGACGATGAATCAAAACGGCAGATGCGCAACTTCCGTTTATTCCGAGATGAAAATATTGAAGAGCAGTTGTCGTTTTTGAGAGATGAGGCGAAATCGATTCACCCGTACCACTTTTTCGGTCACATCGCTTCAAATCAGGCTTTTCGCATAAAAAATAATATTCATGTTGATACGGGATGTGTGCAGGGTGGCTCGCTGACGGGTGTGACGCTGAACTATCGTTTGTCGTATCAGTCCGTACAAAGCGACAACGCAGAAACCGAGCAACTGCCTACTTTGTTTAAACGCCAAAAACAAGTGTCGGAAGCTGAACTAACAACGGCAGATGCGAAGCGTTTAGCGTACGTGGCAGAGGAAAAAATTAATTTCATTTCAGGAACAATTGCGCCCGCTGAAAGTGATGCAGAGAAAAATGAACTTGAGTCGTTAGACAAAGCGCTTGATTATTTCCGCTCTAAAGACTGCTGCGAAATTACGTTACAGCCTAAATACATGGGCTCCCGTTGCAATATTTATTTGCACAAAAACAGTAAAAAAAGCTACGCGGTTAGCCGTAACGGCTTTAAAATCCGCGACGAACGTCTAAATGATTTATTCGCTACGCTAAAAACGCGGTTTAATGATATTTTTGAAAAAAACGATTTATCATGGCTCATTTTGGACGGCGAACTCATGCCATGGCACATTCTCGGACAAGGTTTAATTGATGAGAAATACACACCAATTAGTGTCGCGCAACATACCGAATTGGATATTTTGGCTGAAGCAGGATATGATGTAGCCTTTCAGGCGGTGATTCAGAAAATGGAAGCAACCGATTTTGAATACGACCAAGTGAAAATGAGTAAAAAAAATCTCATTGAAAAATATGGAAGTGGTGACTATCAAACGTTTAAAAATGCCCTAGTTTTAAAAAATAATTATGTTGCGACGGAAAGTCTGAAAAAAGCCGCAGAAAAATTTGATGAACAATTAAAATTATACGGCTCACCTGAAGAAATGACATTCAAACCATTTTCTATTTTAAAGATGGTTCAAAATGATGGTACCGAAAAACGTTGGGCAGGAACAACTTCAGAAATGTATGCTGTGCTATCAGACGACTCTTTTGTCACGATTAATCTCCAAAATGAGGATGCCTCACAAATTGCGGCAGACTACTTTAAAACCTATACTTTCGACCAAAAAATGGAAGGTATTGTAATAAAGCCAGAAAAGCAAGTGGAAAATGTAGCTCCCGCAATGAAAGTGCGCAATGAGGACTATTTACACTTAATTTACGGCTACGACTATCATTTTGAAGGAAAATATGCCAAATTAATACGCAACAAAAAAGTTAAACAAAAGCTTCGAACATCGATTTCGGAATATAAGTACGGTGAAGAAATGCTCGATGTGCCGCTAGCAGAAATTTCGGAGCACAATGACGTTTATAAAGCGGCCGCTATTAATATGTTGTTTGAAACGATGAAGGAAGCGGAGATTGATCCGCGGTTGTAGTTTATGAAGCGTAACGAGAAGTTACGCTTTTTTGCTTTTAATTAAGCAATTAAAAGCAAAAGGATTTTGTGTGATTCAAAAATTAATAAAAAATTTGATTTGACCTGCAAAATGGAAGTTTTTTGTTATAATAAATATAAAATGAAAATGTGAGGGCTTAAAAAAATATGAAAAAAAAAATCAATGTTGTTGGGGCAGCAATTATAAAAGAAAATAAAGTATTGTGTGCGAGAAGAAAGAAAGATAAATCTTTAGGCGGTTTGTGGGAATTCCCAGGTGGAAAGATAGAGGAAAATGAATTGCCTAGAGATGCGTTAAAGAGAGAGATAATGGAAGAAATGAATGTAGATTTAGAGATAGGTGAAGAAATTTGTTCGAGTACTTATTCATATGACTTTGGTGATGTTAATTTAACAGTATTTTATTCAAAAATAATTAGTGGAGAAATGAAATTAAATGACCATGACAAAATTGTATGGTTAGATAGAGATGAACTGAATTTAATTGATTGGGCACCAGCAGATTTGGAAGCAGTGGCTAGAATTAAAGGATAACATCTATTTGAAGGAGATTCCTAAATGAATATAAATGAAGCTTTAAAAGAATCGATTCAATCCAGCCTAATTGATGGCCAAGATTACATACAAAATAGACTATCGCCTAGATTGGTGATAAATAATCAAAAAGCTGATGAAACAGTTCTAGAAGTTCTTCAGTCTGAATTAAAAGTGTGTAAAAATTTTTCATTTACAATTGCTTTCATTTCTTATGCAGGGTTAGCGGCACTAAAAACAGTACTATATGACTTAGCAATTAAGGGTGTAAAAGGCAGAATCATTACTTCAAATTATCTTGCATTTAATAGTCCAAAGATGTATAGAGAACTTTTGAAAATTAAGAATTTAGAAGTGAGAATTTCTGATTCGGAAGGTTTCCATTCAAAGGGGTATATATTTGATCATGGGAATTACCAATCTATTATGATAGGCAGTTCAAATTTAACAAGGTCAGCATTAATGACAAATTATGAATGGAACTTTAAGATTAGTTCGAATGAAAACGGAAAAGTTGTTGAACAAATAAATGGACAATTTGAAGATGAATGGAAAAGCGCGGTTAATTTAACTCCTGACTTGATTAATCAATATGAGAAAAAGTTTTTAGAAATGAAAAAAATAGAGGCTGAGGTATTAGGTAAAATAAAAGTTGAAAAGTCAGAAGTGACTATTGCACCTAATAGTATGCAAAAAGTTGCACTTGTTGAGTTAGAGACTTTACGAAATCAGGGAGAAAAGAAAGCTTTAGTAATTTCTGCAACAGGAACAGGAAAAACGTATCTAGCTGCTTTTGACGTTCAAAATGTTAAGCCAAAGCGTTTTTTATTCATTGTCCATAGAGAGCAAATATTGTTAAAAGCTTTGGAATGTTTTAAGGATATTATTGGTGGAGATGAGAGAGATTACGGCATATTAACGGGTAATCAACGTGATTATACGGCTAAATATCTTTTTTCTACTGTGCAAACAATATCTAAGGAAGAAGTTAGAACCTACTACGGAAAAGAATACTTTGATTATATTATCATTGATGAGTCACATAGGGCTGCAGCAAACTCATATTTAGATATTGTAAACTATTTTAACCCTAAATTTCTTTTAGGAATGACGGCAACTCCCGAGCGTACTGATGAATTGAATATTTATGATTTATTTGATTTCAATGTAGCCTATGAAATCCGTTTACAAGAAGCATTGGAAGCTGATATGCTAGTTCCATTTTATTATTTTGGGGTAGTTGATTATGAAAAAGATGGTGTAGTAGTGGATGATAATACAAAGCTGAAAAATTTAATTGAATCAGAGAGAGTTGAGCATATAATTGAAAAGATTAATTATTATGGATTTGATGGGGATAAAGTACATGGTTTAATTTTCTGTAGTCTAAAAGAGGAAGCAAGGTCACTGGCAGAAGAATTAACGGCAAGAGGACTAAAGACTAAAGCTTTAACAGGTGAAGATAGCATTAAAACACGAGAAAAAGTAATTTGTGAGTTAGAAGAGGGACAAATAGATTATATTGTAACAGTTGATTTGTTTAGTGAGGGAATAGATATCCCTTGTATTAATCAGATAATAATGTTACGCCATACAAAATCTAGCATTGTTTTTATCCAACAACTTGGTAGAGGGTTAAGAAAGTATCCAGAGAAAGAATTTCTTACAGTAATAGATTTTATTGGAAATTACAAAAATAATTTCTTAATCCCAATAGCTTTGAATGGAGATAAGTCTCTAAATAAAGGAAATCTCAAAGATTATTTGAGCAAAACAGTACTCTCGGGAGTATCTGTTATCAATTTTGAGAGAATTGCAGAAGCTCGAGTTTATGAAGCTATAACGGTAGCAACATTAGATTCAATGAAAGAACTCAAAGAATTATTTTTAGATCTAAAATATAGGTTAAATCGAGTACCTCTACTCAAAGATTTTATTGAGAATGATTCTATAGACCCAATCATAATTGCGAGTAAGAAAAAGAATTATTATGCCTTTTTAAAAACTATGAAAGAGAATTTTTATGTTGAGAGTGAAGGTGAGGAAATCTTAAACTTCTTGACACAAGAGCTCTTAACAGGTAAAAGAACGCATGAATTAATAGTGCTAAAATACTTAATAGAATATAGCTTTATACCTAAGCAAGAAATTAGTTCATTATTGCAGAGTCGAGGGATTGCCTATGATGAGGCTGTTATCTCTAGTGTAATATCTGTGTTAACATTCGAGTTTTTCAAATCAGATAATAAAAATCCATATAGACATATTTCTTTGCTTAAAAATGATAGTGAGAAGTTAGAACTATCGGATACAATGGTAGCGCTAATGAAAGGTGATTCAAGTTTTCGCATTCTAGTAGATGATATTATTGAAACAGGACTTTGCAGAGGGCAACGATACAAAAATGGTGGCAGTTTCTCACTTTATGAACGCTATACAAGAAAAGATTTCTGTAGATTAATGAATTGGAGTAAAGATGAGTCATCAACTATTTACGGATATAGGATAAAGCATAATACCTGTCCAATCTTTGTGACGTATGAAAAAGATGCCATAGATTATAAATATAAAGATACATTAATTGCTCCTGATGTATTAAGTTGGTACTCTAAAACGCAACGAAACTTAAACTCCAAAGATATTATGCAGTTTAGAAATATTGAAAAAGAAAACCTTGAAATGCATTTGTTTATAAAAAAAGATGAATCTGATAAAAGTGAATTCTATTATTTAGGAAAATGTAGTCCAATTAAAGATAGTTTTAAGGAAGAAATTCATGATGATAAGCCCATCGTTAATATGTTGTTGAAATTGGAGAATGAGATAGAGCCGTCACTATATCATTCGTTAACAAGGAATTTATAATTAGAAGTCAGGAGGCTCTCCAAATGCAACTAAAATCCATTCGCACCCACCCCGAAATCCTCCGCCCAGCAATTGAGTATTTCCAATCAAAATGGGCCGATGAGGATACTAGCACGATTTATGAGGATTGTCTAACGCATGCGATGCAGACAGAAAGCCCGCTGCCGCAATGGTTCTTGCTCTATGATGGGGAGCAGATTATCGGCTGCGCCGGTCTTATCACGAATGACTTTATTAGCCGAATGGATTTGTACCCGTGGCTATGCGCACTGTATATCGAAGAAACTTATCGGGGTAGAAATTACGCCAAGCTTCTTATCGATCATACGAAAGAAGTGGCGAAACAATTAGGATTTCCTAAAATCTATCTTTGCACGAATTTGATTGGCTACTATGAAAAACAGCAGTTTCGCTATATTGGTGATGGTTATCATCCGTGGGGTGAAAAATCGCGAATTTATGAAAGCGAAAATTTATAAAAATGACTCCCTAAACGTAGGGAGTCATTTTTTTTGGCGTCGTCTAATAATTAGCCCAACGACAATAACAAGAATAGAAAATAAAATGCTGTATGGAACAATTTTCGGACGGTAGCTAAGCGCAATTTGATGTTTTCCTTCCGGGACTGAAATGCTTGTGAAATTGCCCATTACTTGGCTAGTTGTTGTGTTTTTTCCGTCAATTTTAATTTGCCAAGCTTTATCGTACGGAATGGATAAAAAGAGCTCTTTTTTGCCTTTTGGCGCGGTGACAGTGCCACTCAAATGGTCGCCATTTTCTTCCGTTAATTGAAGCGCTCCGGAGTTTACATGATGGGTGAGATTTTGAAAGCGGGCCTCGTCCAGAGTATAAAATGCCATTTTCTCAGTTGAAAATCGTTTTTTCGGTTTAAACATAACCGAGATTTTTTCACCTTTTTTAAAGAAACCAAGATTATAAAGCTGATTAGAGTTAATCGCGATGTTTGTTTGATGCAATTTGCCGTTTACGTAGAGTTCATCAGTTGCGCGAAATTCCGCATTAGGCAGGTACATGAGCACATCGCCGCTTGTACGCGTGACGATTTCTTCTGTTGTTTTCACTAAATAAGGCTCTTTGTTAGGTAAAATACCTTGAAGAACAGACTCCAAATTTGAAAAAACAGCGCCGTCACGTAATTTTATGTTGCCGTCAGCGATGAAAAAGCCAGAACCAACTGCTTCCGCATTTTGAACAGCATGTAAAGCATCGTTTTGATAGGAAATTTGGTAGCGCACATTGAGCAATAAGTTCATTGCAGGATTTGCATCGACATAACTATAGCGCCGTTCATTTTTCGAATAAAGACCTAAATTTTTGAGCGTTTCAAGTGTTTGTTTATTTAATGTTGATGTGTAAGCGGAAGTGCCCGCGTAATGGAACGAAATCGCATCATTATAGCCATTATAAACATCAACATAACCTAATTTAGCGCCTGGAATTTTAGTTTGAACCCTGAAAAGTTCATCGCCTGGATTAAGTTTATTCATAAAGGAAGCTATATTTTTTGAGAAAGTTGAAAAAGTATGTTGCTTACCAAAATCTACATCTTGAAGACCCATTCGATAATTGCTGCCTAATTCAAAGAAAAGGAGAAGTGCGAGAAAAACAAGGAGCCAATTGGCTTTTTTTCGTGCCCATAGTAGTAGCAAAAGAACATAAATGCCAATAAAAACAACTGACGCTAGTAAACTCCACACTTGTTGTGCTTCAAAAAATGGTTCTTGCTTGAAAACGAGATTTTGAAAGCCCAGCCCGATTTCTCCAGCAATAAGAATGCCGATAAATATTCCAGCTGCCCGAAAAAGATAAACCGATTCGAAAGATTTCCTGAAATGAAGAAAACCTTTATAGGCAAATGCGATAATTAGAAAGCTAAATATAAAAGACTGACGGTACGGAAAGCCAGCAGGCGCCTGAAACATATGCCAAATTGTGTTGAAAAGTTCGATGATAAATGTAGCAAAAATCGCGAGAAATAAGTAAGCACCAATTAATTTTTCTCGTTTAGGAATGCTGCGGATTAAAAAATACATGATGAAAAATAAAGTGATCAATATTCCTGAATAAATGGTAGGTAAGTGATCAAGCCGCGAATCAAACCGAATTGTCCCTACTCCGAATTGCGACAAGAAAGAAACAAAGAACTTTGGATAAGGTAAAAGTGTACTAAACGCAAAGTTAGTTTTTTCCGTATTCAGCATCCCTAAAATAGACGGGATTAAAATAAAACTCGTCGCTAAACCAGCAAAAAGCGAACAAAAAACAAATTTTTTCCCTCGTGAAAGCAGTGTGCGAAAGCGCCAGTCCTCCCGTTTTTTATAGCGGATTGCGTACAAATAAAGGCTGTAAATAACCGCAAAAAGGCATACCATGTAACCTAAATAATAATTTGTTACGATGGTAAGAAAAAGTGCTATCACGTACATAGTCCCGCGGTTCAAAAGCCAAATTTTCTCCAGCCCTAAAACAACAAAAGGCAGCAAAACCAGTGCATCCAGCCACATATAATTCACACCATAGGCAATGGTAAAACCGCAAAAACTATACGCTGTAGAGAATAACCATATGGAATAACTGGTCGTTTTGTAGTGTTTAGCTAAATAATAACTCATGGAAAAGCCCATCGCACTAATTTTTAAAATCATCATCCAAGATAGCGCAATCGGCATATTCGCCTCGTTGAACATGAGGCTAATCAGATTGAAAGGGCTTGCCAAATAGTAGCCACTAAGCGATAAAACAGAATCTCCAATACCATTTGAAAAAGAATAAAGACTAAATCCATCTGTAAAAAAATTATGAAATAAGTGCAAAAATTGCATGTACTGTGAACCAATGTCACTCACTAAAAATGCTTGATCTCCAAAGGGCACAATGTGCAGCGAATAAAAAACGATACAACAAATGCCGAATGGAATACAAAAGCTCCCGCTGTAAAAAATTATTTTTTTCATGACACACCTCGTATAAATTTTTAAAATCTGTGAGAAGTTACATTCATCTCATTTTTATAGTTTGCTCAACATATTACATTTTTACCACGTTTTAAAAAATGTAATCTTGTAGTTCTGCATTTTTGTTATAATAAAAATAAAAGGGGCGGATTGAAAATGAGTGATGTGATGAAAGAAATTAATGATTTTCGCGAAGAGCGCGATTGGCGCAAGTTTCATAAGCCTAAGGATTTAGCGCTTTCGGTGTCGATTGAAGCAGCAGAGCTACTTGAAAATTTCCAGTGGAAAACGAGCGAGGAAGCTATTCAAGCAAACATGGGAAATATTCGTGATGAGATTGCAGATGTTTTAATTTATAGCTACATGTTGGCAGCTGATTTAAATTTAAATATTGAGGAACTAATTTTAGCCAAATTGGAGAAGAATAAAGCAAAATATCCTATAGAAAAAAGCAAGGTTTCCCGTCAAAAATATACGGAATTAAACTAAAAAGGAGAAACAGTGATGAAACTAACAAAATGGAGTTACTTTTTGCATGCATTTTTGAAATTGTTAGCGATAATTTACGCGGGTACATTAATCGTAAGCGGAACGATGTTGCTAAACGGGGGAGAAGTTAGTTTTAACGATTTTCCTGATGAAAATAGCCCTTTTAGCTTTACTATGTCTTCTTCAGTTGCGGCAGAAAAAACAAATGTAGCACTTGAAGCTGGTATCGGCTTTTTTGTTGCCGTTATCGCTTTAATATTCCTAGTTGGTGCATTATGGCTAGCAAGTGAAATTTTTAGAAGCTTTTCAAAAGGGAAAACACCGTTTCGTGAGAGAAACGTCAAGCGTATTAAGAAAATCGCAACATTAACGCTCTGTTACGCCATTATCCCACAAGTTTTATATTCCCTTTTACATACGATTTTTATCCCCGGCTATTATTTTTCCTTGTCAATCGGAATCACATTCCTATTAGCGATTGCATTTTTCATTTTGGCAGAAGTTTTCGTGTACGGAAACAATGTGGAAAAAAGTTTGAAAGACAAATTGCTTCAGGAGAAATCAGACTCGCAAAACTAGGCGTATCTGTTAATTTACAGGCGTTCCTTGATGAAAATATAATTTCCAGTGCCCATTTTGATATTTCCAAATGCTGCTACGCAAGCTTGTTTCATTTGTTGTATGATTTAGTAGCGTATAAGTTGTTAGTTGGCTTTTTTGCCCTAATGAATGCGATTCAAACTCTAAAATTTCATATTGATCAGCCGGCAATGAGGCATTTAAATAATCTTTTTTTTGCGTTTTATTTCCAGATTTACCAAACTCCAAGTAATTTTCGTCTAACAGATTTAAGATTTCAGTCATAGTTGAACGATTTTCGGCGTTTAAATGCGTCATTTCAAGTTCATAAAAGTTGCATTCTTGCATAGGCATCATTATTTTCCTTTCTAAAACCCAGATTTTAAGCCCATTATAGCACTTTCTAAATGAATCTTCCTAGACTTTCCCCGCCACTTTAGGTAAAATAGGAATGTCAGTTTATAAAAAAGTAAATTACCGGATGGTGAAATAAAAATGACAGATAAACCTGTTAAAATCAGACTGAAACATGTCACAAAACAATATGATTTACTTAAAAATAAAACAGAAAAGATTACTGCGGCGCTTTTAAATAAAAAAACCGATAGTTTTTGGGCTCTCCGTGATGTAAGTATCGAAATCCGTGACGGCGAAACAGTGGGACTTATCGGAATTAACGGTTCTGGGAAATCAACCATTTCAAGTATTATTTCGGGCGTTATCGTGCCGACTTCTGGTGAAGTAGAAATTAATGGTGAGGCATCTTTAATTGCGATTCAAGTAGGTCTTAAAGGTCCGCTTACTGGAATTGAAAATATTCGTTTGAAACTCCTTATGCACGGCATGACGAATAAAGAAATTGAAGCGCAAATTCCGTCCATTATTGACTTTGCGGACATTGGAGATTTCATCAACCAACCCATTAAAAACTATTCGAGTGGTATGAAATCGCGTCTTGGCTTTGCCATTTCGGTCCATTTAGACCCAGATATTCTCGTTATTGATGAAGCGTTATCCGTCGGGGACCAAACGTTTTATCAAAAATGTGTTGATAAAATCAATGAATTTAAAGCTCGTGGGAAAACGATTATTTTTGTCAGTCATTCTATTACACAAGTGAAAAACTTATGTGATCGTATTGTGTGGATGCATTATGGTCGTATTCGCGAAGATGGCGATAAGGAAACCGTTTCGGAGTCCTATATCAATTTTGTTAATTGGTATAACAGCATTACCAAAGAGGCAAAGAAAAAATATATCGAGGATCGTCGCGAGGAACAAAAAATTGGCCTAGGTCTTTCCGAGGAACGCAAAAAGCCAAATCAAAAAACAATTTCAAAAACAAACGTATTTATTGCGTGTTTTATTGCCGCACTCACGATTTTCTTCGGCTATTTAGTTGCAAGTGGCACATCATTCATCGGCTTGTTCGCCGACGGTACACCACAAACGCAGATTACTAGCCAAGCAGATGCAAACGAAAAAGTACCAATTCAAAACGTTTGAGCAAATTCCAAATAAACAAAAAGGATATAACCTAGCTACCGAGCAGGTTACATCCTTTTTTTAGAATACGGTTTTTGAAGTCTGTTAATTATTGATTTCATCATTATGGTAACACATTTTTAAAAAATAAAGTAACATAAATCAAAGCTTTCAGAACAAATAGAGAACAAAAGATTATTGATATATTGCACAAGTATTACCCGAATATGACACAAAAAGAAATGACTGATTATCTGAAAAAACTAGAAAATGAAGGTTGTGGCTATGTAGCTCTTGTTAATGGATTTTTAAAGCAATATGAGGGAAGTGAAAAAGAGTTTGAGAAAGAGTTTGGATTTCCTTTATATTCAACTGAGAATGGAGAAAAGAAAATTAATTTTAATTTTCTTTTAGTAGATTTATATGCTTCACAAGATAACCATAACCCTAAAGAATTTTTATGGTGGAAGTGGGGAGATACTTTTGACGGAAATGAAGATGAGTCAGACACTGTTGGAGCTGGAACAAATCAAGAAAGTCGCGAACATAGACTCACACAATATTTAGAGGACCACAATATTAATGTTGATTTTAAAAATAATATTACGCCATCTGTTTCAAATTATGATAAATATAAAAATGACGGGGAACTTATACTTTCAGTTAATCCAATTATTTTTGAAGATAAAGAAGGTAAAAATGCATATACTGCTGAAGGTGGACATGCAATTAGTATTACTGGAAAAACAGATGACGGCCGTTTAGTTGTATCTTCATGGGGGGAGAAATTTTATGTTGATCCTAAAGATTATAATGATGCAAATAACTTCAATATGCAGTTGGTTAAATATGCGTAAGAAAATAGCTTTAATCATGATAAGTTTATTATTTGTAACAGGGTGTACGAATATTGATGGGAGTGAGTCACAAATGAAAGATATTAAAGATATTTCAGCTTCAATCTATCCAACCGCTGATTTTAATTTAAAAGAAGCATCTGAAAAGGGTATAGGAACGGAGAGCGAATATAAGGAAGCACAAAATATTTATCTATTTTTCTTTAGTGAATATTTGAATTCTATCTATGATTTTAAGCAAGTTGATGCTACATTAAATGCTAAAGGTTTTAAACCAGTAAAGAAAAAAAACTATTATCAACAGAATAGTCAGTTGGAATCAGAGTATATCTATATTAGAAATAATGTACATCCAGAGAGGCTAACGCAGAAAGATATTGAGTATTTAATTACTACTGGTAAGAAATCTGGAGATGAGCATGCTAAATCTATTGTAAAGAATACAAATGTTGATGTTATGTCAATTCAACTGAACGATAGTAGTGAAAAGTATAGAACTTCGTATGAAAGAAGCAATTCAAAAGAAGGAATTGTTAGTAACGATGCACTTGTTCTCTATGTTAGCTATGAGGATATAAAAGAAGATGATAATGAGTATGTCAAAAATGGAAATCAGGAAGCTCAAGTAGTAAAAAATGACGTCATTCTACCAGTTGAAAGTGCATTGAAAAATTTGCCAAATGATGTGGAAGTGTTTAACACGTCTTGGTAATGTAAGAGTGTATGGAACATAAAGGTTTTGTTTCATAAAAATAAACAAGCATAAATCCAGTAAAAGCCATTTTTTAAGATGGTGTTATTACAAGATTTATGCTTGTTTTTCTTAATGCTCTAACTTCGCTAAATCAAGTCGCATTTTACTTCGCTTTCAACTCTCCTTCTAAGCGTAAGCGTTGGACTTTCATTGTGGCTGTGCGAGGAATGTCGTCGTAAGCCATGATGATTGGTTCGTTTATGTGCGGGAGGTCGGTTAGTTCGTTAAACCAGGCGTCCCAGTTCATTTCGTGGTCGGCGCATACTGAAATAATCGGCTGCGGACTGCCGTCTTTGCCGCGAATGATGACAACTTCATCGAGAAAATCGAGGGAATCTAGCAGTTTGTCCTCAATTGCGAGGGTGCTTTCGATATTTTCAACGAGGTCGACTTGGCGGTCAAGGAGGTATAGGGCGCCGGTTTCATTTTTTACGCCGTAATCGCCGCTGTCCCACCATAAGCCGTACGTATTTTCAGTGAAGCGCGCGTCTTCTTTAAAATAGGTAAGGGCTCTTCCTTTTGAAAGCATGTGGATATTACCGGGCGTGCCGTTTGGAACGGGCTCGCCTTTATCGTTTACGATTCGAACTTCAGTTAAACCCTTCATTCCGTAACCCATGTTACGGGCGTCGAGGTTTTGCAGGCTTTTTTTCGTATGGAAACGCAAAATCATTGGCCCGCACTCGCTTTGACCGTAAACTTGCATAAAAACTGGCCGTTTTTCAGAAGATGTGTTTAAGAAAGTGGCCATGGTTTCTTTGTTGATGGCGTCAAAGGTGGAGTGATAGTATTTGACGGACTTGAAAATTTCCGGTTTTTCGCGAGCGAGTGAAACCCACTGCACGAAATTATTCGGGTGCGTTTCGACGATTTTTGGCTGGAATTTGTTGAAAAGTCGTTCGATGCTCGTTTTTGTTGGATTTGCAATTGGAAGTAGCGGGAAGCCTTGTGACATCAAGGATGAAATGCCGATGTTAAAGCGCGAATGAACGGGCGAAATATGAAAAGCGGCTAATTCTTTTTCGCGAATAAGGCTTAAAATATTGCGCTGCCATTTGGTGCGCCAACCCATGGAGTTTGCGCTGTGGGCAATTAATTTCGGGATGCCAGTTGTGCCGGACGTGTGCGTCATGTAGGAAATCATATCTTTTGGGAGTTCTTCTTGCTCAGCGATTTTTTCTACAGCGAAGCTTGCTAGTTCCTCGGCGCAAATGAGTTGGCCTGTGCTCAAATTGGAGATTGCACGGGCTTTGTCAGCCGTTGCTGCATCGAAAAGTAAGAAGGGCAAATCTAAGCGTTCTGCTAAAATTTCCATTGTAGTAGTGGGAAGGTGTGGCGAAATCATTGCGGGGACTGCCCCGAGGTAACTTGCGGCCACGGCGAACAAGTAGGTATCAAATTTTGCGGATTTGTAAATGATGATTTTGTCTGCTTTCTTGACGCCCGCCTTTTTTAATTGTGTGGCTTTCTGCACAATCGCATCTAAACAGCCAGCATACGTCGTTTCTAGACCAAGTTCGGCAAATCCGGCGAGCGTTTCATCAAAGAAAATGGGCACATCAGGGAAGCGCTCAGCGGATTCTTTAAAATTGGTAAATAAATTTAGTGGAACATAGGGATTATTCATACAAGTAACTCCTTTAGTTAAGATGAGTTTATTATACCACCAAATACTTAATCTTTTTGGTTTAAACTTCGCATGAATTCACCGTGTGTTTTCCAACTTAAAATAACACTACTGTCGATTTTGTTTAAAACATCATACAAGTAGCTGAAAATTTTCAATTCGTTACGCACATTCGGGTTGATGCAAGATAAAAGGACGTTTTGTACGGTTTCTCCTTCAATTTGGACAGCATGTTTTAAATGGACGAAGATACCAAGAAACGGTGTGCCGCGATTTGTTGTGCAGTGCGGGACAGCCAAATGGTTAATCACCAAATTGTTTTCTTTTGATTCCCGACTCACAATTTTTTCGCGTTCGCCAGCCGATAAAATCCCTTTTTGCACAAGAAAAGCCGTTAAGTCTTGAATGACCGTTTGCCAACATGCGTTTTTTTCGTTGTGGAACTCGGTTTCGGTCGTCTTCGGGAAATAATCTTCCAAATGCCGCTCAATATCAATTTTTTCGAGCAAGTCGCGAATGGCTCGTAAATCGGTTTCCGTCATGATTTGCCGGATTGTGTAACTTTCGGTTGCTAGTTGCGGCGCGGCGCCGTCTTGATTGTTTAAAACCAGTTTAATCGCGCGATTTTGAACCAAACTTTGCAGTTCGGCGAGATTCATCGCCAGTTTAACGTTCACTTCTGGAATCGCGCGCTCAATCGCCTGCTTATTAATGTTCGCAATCGCATATTGACTAGAAAAAAGCACGAGTTCAATCGGCGCGGTCTTAACACGATCCATCGCGCAAGAAAAATATAGCCCAATCAAATCAATCTCATAAATTTGGACAGAGAAAGTTTGCCTCACAAGACTAATAAAATGAATGCTAAGGTCAAAAGCAAGCGGATAAAGCGCCTTAATATTCGCGATATTATGAAGCTTCCGGTCCGCAAGAATAATCGGATAGGCAACGCTTCGCTTCAGATGACTCGCAAGACTCGTCGCCAGTTCGATATCGTAAAAAGGCGCCCCGTGCTCCTCGCAAGTAAGTTGCAATAAATCTAAAATCTTTTCGGTTGAAAGCGATGCAATCAGTTTATTTTGCTCAGAAAGAAAAGTTTGCACCATACTACCGATATTATGGGCACAAGAAATACCAGATTGTTCTAAAATGCCGTTTATTTTTGTGTCAGGAAGATCGGTTTCATAACGCAGCGCATAAATGGCCAAACAAATACTTGCAATTTGGGCAGAGTGGGCGTGTTCATAATGAAACGCGTGGCGCTCACTGCGTATATTTTCTGTCAATCGCTCAAAAATAGTAGGCGCCAAACCAAGTTTTGTTAAAAAGAAAGCTGGTTTCTGCAAAATCAAATTGGCGAGCAGTGTAATTTTGCGGGACTTAGGCTCATCTAAAAAGTGACCATAATTTTTTTTCGACAGGATCGAAAGCCGTTTCGCGTAGCTTTGTTTCAATGACGCCATTTTATCAGTTAGCATCGGTTTTGATAAAAATAAGGTTTCAGATAAGTCATCGAGCGTGACAAAATCGCGTGTTGCTAGCTCAAACAAAAGGAGTTCCGCATCGCTTGCCGTGCGCTTGAAAAGCTGATTAAAGCTATCTTCGTTTGAAATGATAAGCGCGTAGCCGTTTTCAACCGAAGTAATTTTCGCCACTAAAATGAGTTCGTCATTCAACGCATGAATGTCGCGTAAAATCGTTCTTTTTGATGCCGATAATTGCTTGGCAAGCTCTGGACCAGTTTGATTTTGATGTAATAGTAGTTGGATCAGGTTCATTTGCCGCTCGTTCAAAGTTGTTCACCTCCTAATTTAAAGCTTTTTTCATGCGCGAAAGTCCATCTAGAAGTTTGCTTTCCGGGCAGGCGACATTTAGGCGGAGGAAGCCACTGGCTCCGTAAGTCGCGCCTGACATGACGGCCACTTTTCCTTTTGTGACAAGCGCTTCTTGAATGGCGGCATCCGTCAAATTGAGGGACCTCGCGTCTAGCCAAGCAAGATACGTGGCTTCGGGTTTCAAAAATGCGATGCCTGGTAACTCGGCCGAAAAGAAATCGCGCACGAGGTTCATGTTTTTATCCAAATAAATGAGCAGTTCATCGACGTAGTCGGCCCCCTCATTATACCCCGCGATTAGCGCGTGCATGCCGAGAATGCTGACCGAAGAAAGCGCATCACGCCCCTTTAAAATGCGCAAAAAATTTTCCCGCAAATTTTCATCTGGAACGAGCAAATAGGAGCCAATCAGCCCCGGCGTATTCATCGTTTTACTTGCGGACGAACAAATCGCAACCCGCTCCGTGCCAAGGCTTAGAACCGGCGTATAGGCAGAGCCTGGATACACGATGTCCATATGAATATCGTCCGAAATCAGAAAAACATCGTATGCCTTACAAAGTGCCATAATTTTTAAAAGCTCTTCTTTTGAGAAAACGCGCCCAGTTGGGTTGTGCGGATTTGTTAATAATAACACTTTAGCCGTTTGAAGTCCCTGTTCAAGTGAGTGAAAGTCAATTGTATAACGTCCGTTTTCAAGATGCAATGGATTCAAGACAAGTTCACGATTTTGCTCCTTAATGATGTTGAAAAAAGCATCATAAAGCGGAGAGAAAACGACGATTTTATCATGCGGACGACTGTTCAGTTCAATTAAAACGGAAATGGCGTAACACACAGTCGGACTATAAAGCACCCAATCCTCTTCAAAATTGGCATTAAAACGCGTTTTATACCAACCAGTGATACTCGATTTAAAGGCGTGATGGTTCCATCTCGAATAGCCAAAAATACCGTGCGAAACGCGTTCGCTAACGGCTCGAATAACAGGTTCCGGCGCTTTGAAATCCGTATCTGAAATGGAAAACGGCAATAAGCCTTCCTCCCCAAAGCGGTCCTGAATATAGTCCCACTGCGTACAAAACGTATTTCTCCGGTCAATAACTTGGTCGAAATGATAGGTCATTTTAAAATCCCTTTCTACTATGCAAGGAAGCTTAATTTTTAAGCTTCCTTGTTTTTGTATTAAAACTGACTAATTTCCGTATGGACTGACGTGCTATATGTGTTTACAAAGGAAGAAACGAGTTGCTTGGTCGCATTGTAATCGCAGCAGGAAATCATACTTGAATTTGCGTGTAAATAACGAGTTGGCAATGTGAAGGCAATGACCGGGCGCCCGGAAGCCATCACGTTGTAGCGCCCGCCATCAGTTGCGCCCGTTTTCAGCGTGCAAAATTGCAAAGGAATATCCAGTTTTCCTGCTAACATTTTAAAAGCCTTTGTCAGTTTTTTGTGTGCCAAGTAGCGTTTATCGAAAAGCGGAATGCCAGCACCGCCGCCTAGTTTTAGCGGGAAATGAATCGGGTTGATGTTCGGCGTGTCACCTGCTACGAGCGTGTCTAAAATAATGGCGATGTCAGGCTCGATTTTTTGAACCGAAGTTTGTGCCCCGCGCAGGCCGACTTCTTCTTGCACCGTCGCCACGCCGTAAAGCGTCGCATTCGCATTATCAAATGCCTTGAAAATTTCCACCATGAGCGCACATCCCGCCCGATTATCGAGCGCTTTTCCGAGAATTTTATCGTCTGAAAGAGCAGCAAAATTCGCTTCTGGTGTCACAAAATCCCCGATGTTAACCCCTCTTTTTAGAACGGCTTCATAAGAATCTGCGCCAATATCAATAAACATTTCAGAAATAGCAGCAGGTTTTTGTTTCTCGCTTTCAGATAATGCATGCGGGGCAACCGACCCGATAATCCCTAAAACCTTTGCCCCGTCTTCCGTACGAATTTCAACGCGGTGATTGAGTAAGCTTTGACTCCAAAACGAACCAACCGTGTCAAAATAAATGAAACCATCTGCTGTAATATGTTTCACGATAAAGCCAACTTCATCCATGTGCGCAACGACCGCAATTTTAGGGCCGCTAGAACCTTTTCGCGCAATAAAGCTGCCTAAACCATCGTAACTAATTTCATCGGCCACACTTCCTAGTTCTTCCTTTAAAATTTGTCGCACTTCTTCTTCGTCGCCGCTTACGCTAGATGCCTTCACCAGTCGTTTCAGTAAGTCTTTCTTCATTTTTTAATTTCGCCTCTTTCCGTTTTAACCAAATCGATTTTAACGTAATAATCAAGAAAATATTTAGCGCGAGCCCAATGAATAGCGCCAGATAGAACCAATACCAAGGAGACATCAGTCCAATTAGCGGGTCGAAAATTCCAATTCCTGGTGCTAAACGTTCAACACCAAACATAATCGTTAGAACGCCAGCAATTCCGCCACTAATTGTGTTCGCCGTAATCATCGGCAGCGGCGCGGCAAGCGCATAAGGAATTGCTGGTTCTGTTGCAACGGTAGCCCCAACAATTATCGAGCTGATGGCAGCGCCTTTTTCTTGTTTTGTAAACAGGCGCGGGGCAATAAATGTAGCGATACCAGCGGCCATTGGTGGCATAAGTGCCACAACACCAACAATTGCGTACCAATCGTAAATCCCTTTATCCAGAAGAGCGAAGCAGAAGAACCAGGCTGTTTTATTAATCGGACCGCCCATATCAAAGGCAAGCATAGCGCCAACAAGGAAGGCCGCGGCAAATTTCATCGATGACGGAATCGTGTTCAAGAAATGAAGCATGCCGTCCATCATACCACCCATCAAAGGCCCAAGAACGTAGTAGGTTAAAATTCCAAAAACAAATAACGTGACAAAAGGGATAATCATCGAACCTAGGAGCGGCTGAAGTGCCTTGCCTAGTTTCACTTTACGGAAGTATTTCACAAAATAACCAACGCCAAGTCCGAGGACAACGGCACCAAGGAAACCAGCGCCTGATTGTGTGCCGAGCATCGTGTTATCATTCGCCAAATAAGTTACCAAGAAAGCAGGCGCAAATGCCGGCTTATCGCCAATTGAACTCGCAATATAAGCGCCCATAATTGGAATCATAAATTTAAAGCCAAGATAACCAATGGACTCAACAATCCAAGTGAATGACGGATCGCCGTTTGTCATATCAGTATACGGCATGCCAAATTGCACGAGCATATTAGCAATTGCAACAAGTAAACCACCGCCAATAACAAACGGAAGTGCTGCTGAAACGCCAGCCATCAGATGACCCATAACAGAACCAGATGGCGTTTCCTGTTTGCCCATCTTAACCGCTTGATCGCTGCCAAATGTCGTTGCTTTGGCGCCCAAATCATCAAAAAGCGTTTCAATTTGTTTAAGCGCTTCAGAAACCTTAATTTCAACTACTTTTTTCCCAGCAAAACGGAAATAGTCATCTTCGCTAATCGTGCGTCCTAGCGCCAAAATGACGTAATCCGCCGCTTTAATTTCCGCCGGCGTCAAGTGGTTTTCGACCCCGCTCGCACCTTGCGTTTCCACTTTAATTGTATGCCCAAGCGATACCGCTTTTCGCTCCAGCGCCTCAGCGACCATATACGTGTGGGCGATGCCAGCAGGACAATTCGTGATAGCTACAATTTTCAACCTAAACCTCTCCTTTTTTAAGAAATTACTGAACGAATGAGACTTAAAATTTGATGCTCTTCACCCGTTTTTAATGCGCTTACAAAATCAGGGTCAACCAATTTGCGGCTAAGCTTTGACAGCAGTTTTAAATGTTCCTCGCCGCCATTTGCAGGTACCATCAAGCAAATAAAACAAAATACTGGCGCACCGTCCAGTGCCTGCCATTCAATTTGTTCTGTGCTTCTAAAAAATAAGACACCAACTTCATTCACGGCGTCTGACTTGGCGTGGGGAATCGCAACGCCACCGCCAAATCCAGTGGTCGACTCTTGTTCGCGCTTACATAAATCTTCAAAAAACAATTTCGTATCGCTTACTTTGCCCGTTTGATGCGCGACCTCGGCAATTTTTCCTAAAATTTCGTTTTTCGTTTTTCCTTCCAACTGTAAATCAATTCCATTTTCCGCCATAATGGGCATCACAATCACTCCAATTTCTATCGTTTGGGATCCTAGTTTTATTATAAGAGGAATGGTATTTTGGAAACAGCAAATTTTTGTCACTAGGAGGGTGACATTTTGTGATATAATGGCTTGCGAAGTAGTAGAAAGAAGGACGAAATATGAAAAAAAGCATGATGTTACGCGTGATTGAACTGGCAACGAAAGTCGCTAATGTGAAGAAAATTTGGAATTTGGAAGGCGAGCCGTTAAAAAAAGCGATTGCGAAAAAGCAAAAACAGCCGGCCGTACCGGCAAAACTTGCTAAACGTTTTAATGTGTCTAAACATGAAATTGGCGCACATTCCTATTTTGAAATCACGCCAGAAACTAAGACGGAACAAACCATTATCTATTTAGCTGGCGGCGGCTTTATTTTGCCGATAACGTCCATGCATTACGAATTCATCGAACAAATTGCACTTGAAACAGGTGCTAGGTTAGTGGTACCAAATTATCCGCTCGCGCCTGATTACCATGTTGACGATGTGATGCGCTTTTTGAAGGAAGTCTATTTGAAATATCCGGGAGATGTGTCGCTCGTAGGAGATTCGGCAGGCGGAGCCATCGCGCTGTCATTTGTCCAGTTTTTGAAGCTAGAAAACCTAGCTTTACCCAAAAAAGTGGTTGGAATCTCCCCGTTCATGAATTTTTGCCTGGATAATCCGGCCATTTTTGAGGTGGAGCAGCGCGATAATGTGGTCGGGACGACGGCGCTAAAAGAGATTCGCACGTGGTACGCGAACGGCCGAGACTACACGGACAGCCTAGTGAGCCCGTTCTTTGGCGATTTTTCAGGCATCCCTGAAATTTTAATTCTCTCAAGCACGCGCGACATCACAAACCCTGACACCCATCTTTTTTTTGAAAAGGGACTTCCAAATGTGACATATTACGAGGCAGGCGAGCTTCCCCACATTTATCCGCTTTTCGAAATCCCAGAGTCCGAGGAAGCTAGGCGGTTGATTTTTGAGATGTTAAAAATGGTATAATAAAGAGGATAAATTTTGTGAGGAGGAGAGAGAAATGATTGGACCAAACCCAAATGAGCTTTATCCAAATCCTGACATTCGCTCGGTTGCGTTTATTAAAAACTGTGTGACGAATCCGTCTATTATTGTGGGGGATTATACGTATTATGACGATCCAGACGGGCCAGAAAATTTTGAGGCGCATGTGGAACATTTATATGATTTTCTCGGGGATAAATTGATAATCGGGAAATTCTGTGCGATTGCAAAAGGTATTACGTTTATTATGAACGGGGCGAATCATCGGATGGCTTCTGCCACAACATATCCGTTCAACATTATGGGCGGCGGCTTTGAGAAGGTGACGCCAAAATTAACGGATTTGCCATATAAAGGTGATACTGTTGTTGGAAATGATGTCTGGATTGGGCAAAATGTGACGGTAATGCCAGGCGTTCAAATTGGCGACGGAGCCATCATCGCAGCGAATTCGGTGGTCACTAAAAACGTGGGGGCGTATGAAATCTACGGCGGGAATCCCGCACGGAAAATAAAAGACCGCTTTTCTAAAGAGATAACACTTTGTTTAAAAGAACTCGCCTGGTGGGACTTCCCGAACGACAAGTTGGCGCGAAACTTAGAGATATTGTGCGATACGGACTTGACGCTTGAAAAACTCAAAGGGATAAAGTGAGGTGTGGGCTTCTACTCCTTATCAAGACATAAAGAAGAGGTAGTAGAGCTATTTGAATAAAAAAACATACTAAGATTAGTAGAAAGAACCACGCGTACAGGTTTTCCTACCAGTCTTAGTATGTTTTTTGTTAATCGATATCATCGTCAAGCGTATATTCAGCAGGGGTAGTATCTATATGGGCTAGATTGGAAAATAGTTTATCGCCTAATTCTATATACTTAAAATCCATTAAATAGCCTTCTTTAGTACTCACTTTAACTGCCTGATAGTTTCTTTTAGATGTTTCAAACTCTATATTTTTATCAATATCTCCATTATAAATGACAATGTGATACGTACCATCTTTTTCTTGTTTATCGATAATGTTCCAAAAACCAGTGGACGACATCCCATGGCTTAAAATAGAGGTATTTATAGAAAAATAAATTCCTAGTATTGTAATCCCCATTAATACTACTCCACTAAATAGATGGCGGCCCTTAGCGAGATTAATAAAAATATTCAAGCCTAAAAATAGAAGGACAATATCTGAGAGTGCTATTGCAGCGAAGAACCAACCATAAAAATCATTTTCAAAGTACAAGAACGTGTACAAGGAGGCGATTGAAATACTACAAATAAATAGTAAAATGACAGCAAAATAAGTTATCTTTTTCTTCATAAATTAGAATCTCCAATAAAATTAATTTGTTATATTTTTAGATTGTTCACTACTTTTATCGTATTTTGTTCCAATATTTACTCCTACTCCACCAGTTGAAATAGAAATCCCAGATGCTCCAGCTTTAGCATGTGCATATTGTGTAGCTAATTTTTGCGAAACCCCTTTTTTCTTAGTTTGAAACAATTGAGTTTTTACAGTACCACTTTTGACCCTCCAAAAACTACCAGATTTATTTTTGCTCTGACTGAAACTGAAAATTAACCCCTTATTCGGATTGGTTGTTGTAGATGCAGTTTGTTTCTTAAGTGTATTGTTGAACCAACCACCTGTTCTTGCATCCCTAATGCTATAAGTTAAGTTTGAAGAGTTGTATCTATTATTGAGATTACCGGACCAAGCCATTCCAATTTTATCAGAATTACCAAACATTAAAAATGACTTTTTCCAAGTAAAAGAATTAGAAACGTCGTATATAGGTTGGGTTTTCGTTGATTTATTTACCACAGTTAAGCTGAAACTCATAGTGGATGTAGATATTGCTCCAGATGATGTGACTGTATCCTCAGCTGCAATTTCATCAGGGGCATTATCAGGCGTGCTATTTAATGCTTCTTGAAGAACTGCGTATTCAACATTAGAAACATGTAACTCTTCTTTAGACATTTCTTTTAACTCTTCAAGCTCGTTATGTACTTCTTCAATTTCTGTTTCATCTATTCCAGATGCCATTAAATCAGCTTCAGGCGTAGTTAAAAATTCTTCTATAAATTCAATATTATCAGTTGTGACATTGCCGTTCTCAATTTCAATGCTATCTGGATTTTCTAAAATAGTGCTTGCATAATTATTTATTTCCGTTTCTTCTAGGCTATCAACTACATCAGGATTATAACCAAAATTAATTAAAATTTGTTTTGCATTACTACTGTCTGGACTGGTTGCGTATACTGTATTACTCATCCCTAAGCTGACAATTATAGTAAGCAATATCGCGCTCATTTTCTTCATTTTCCATCATCTCCTTTTTTGTAATTATATAGTAAATTTTCAAAAAAGTAAATATGCCTAAAACTAAAGGCCTTATACTAAAAAACCTTTAAATTTAAATCAGACCATGATATGATTTAGATTATCAGCTGGTTTAAACAGAAAGGGAGGATTTTATGAAAAGAATTTGGCTTATAGTAGTTATTAGCTTGTTCGTTATCATACTTGTATCATGTAACTTATTAGCTACGACAAAAGATTCTTTTGTGAATAAAGAGCAATGGGCGCTCAAAAATACAGGGGAGAAAATACAAGGACAAACAGGTGTTAAGAATGTAGATTTAAAAGCGCAATATTTATGGGATATCACATTAGGGCAAAAAGACGTCGTAATAGGTGTTTTAGATACAGGGATTAATGTGGAGTTGGAAGCAATTTCAAGTAACATCTTGGCAAATGGTTATAATTTTTACTCAGATAATAAAGACTTATATTCTGACTTCACAAAGGATTATCACGGGACAGCGATAAGTTCGATTATTGTCGGCGCACATAAAAGTGAAAATCCTGTTTGGGGAATTGCACCTCGAACAAGTATACTTCCACTGAAGTTTATGGAAGGTAGAAAAGGAAGTATAAAGAAAGCTATTAAAGCTATTGAATATGCTGGGGAAAATAATGTAGATATCATAAATTGTAGTTGGGATACTGAGCAATACAATCAGGGACTATATGAGACTATTAAAAAGCATAGTAATATCCTCTTTGTTGTTTCAGCTGGAAAGAAGGCGGAAGACTTAACAGAGATGCCAGTGTATCCCGCTTGTTATGATTTGGAAAATATTATTTGTGTTGGTGGAATTGAGAATAACGGAGAAATATCCGAACTATCTGGTTTTGGAAAAGAGGATATGATTTTTGCGCCTGGAGGGAATATACTAGCCTTAGATCCAAATGGGGAAGAAATTTATGTGGATGGAGCTTCTTTTGCAACAGCTTATATTTCAGGTGTTTGTGCTCTATTAAAAGCTAAATACCCAAACATGACAACGCAACAATTAGCAAAAATTCTAAGAAATAATAGCCATAATAAAATAATAGATGTGAAAAAATTAATGACTGATGCTGAGAAAATAATAAATTAATTTTTGTCTTGGAAATAAAAATAGAAAAGCATAAAGCCATAATATTCCGTGGGAAAATGGAGTATTATGGCTTTATGCTTGTTTTCTTGATACTTAACTTTTACAAATCCACATTATGATACACTTTTTGAACGTCTTCCAAATCTTCGAGCGCATCAATTAATTTTTCGAATTTTACTAAGTCGTCGCCTTCAAGCGTAACTTCGCTTTGAGGGAGCATTTCGATTTCGGCAATCGTGAATTCTTCAATGCCAGAAGCTTTAAGTGCTTCTTGGACGTTGTGGAATTCAGTTGGTTCAGCGTAAATAATGGCTTGACCATCTTCATCAATAATATCGCGCACGTCGACGTCTTGTTCCATTAAAAGTTCAAGTAGTTCTTCGGCATCTTTATTTTCCACGCCAAAAACAGCTGTGTTATCGAACATGTAAGCGACAGCACCGCTCACACCCATGTTTCCGCCGTTCTTGTTGTATGCCGCGCGAACATCAGACGCGGTACGGTTGACGTTATTAGTGAGTGCATCCACGATGACCATGGATCCGTTTGGTCCAAAACCTTCGTATCTAAGTTCGGAGTAAGTTTCATCGCCTGTCCCTTTTGCCTTCTCGATAGCGCGGTCAATAATATGTTTTGGCACGTTGTAAGTTTTCGCGCGTTCAATAACGAAACGCAGCTTTTGGTTGGCATGAGGATCTGGTTCGCCTTGTTTTGCAGCGACATATATTTCAATCCCAAATTTTGCATAAATTCGACTGTTATTTGTATCTTTTGAAGCTTTTTTTTCCTTAATATTTGCCCATTTACGGCCCATAAGAACACTCTCTTTCCATATTTACGTTAAAAACACTAATTTTATTATATCGGGTTAAAAGCGATTTGTTAAGCAGAAAATGAAAAAGCGCTGTGAAATTGTGAGTATTTGAGCTATAATAGAAGAAATGAATGGAGGAATGTGTTTAAAATGTCAAATTTGCCAAATTGCCCAGAATGTAAATCAGAGTACACTTACGAGGACCGTGGACTTTTTATTTGTCCAGAATGTGGTCATGAGTGGAGCGCGGAGGCGACAGCTACGGCTGACACAGAGCTCGTTGTGCGCGATGCAAACGGGAACCTGCTAACAGATGGCGACACGGTTTCAGTCATTAAAGATTTAAAAGTAAAAGGAAGCTCTTCTGCTTTGAAAATCGGGACGAAAGTTAAAAACATTCGATTAGTCGAAGGCGACCACAACATTGACTGTAAAATTGATGGCTTTGGTGCCATGAAATTAAAATCAGAATTCGTGAAGAAAATATAAGAAAAGCTGGAATTCGTCTGAATTCCAGCTTTTTTATTCTCCGTCGCGTTTCAGTAAGATAACATCATCATTTCGCTCCAGAAGTTTATCTACATGATTTTCACCCCAAAGGCATAATTGGTTTAAAATAGTCGACAAAGAATGACCATAGTCACTCAAGTAATATTCTACTTTTGGTGGAATTTGTTCATAAACTTTCCGAATGATGACCCCAGAATCTTCTAGTTCACGTAATTGTTGCGTGAGCATTTTTTGCGTGATGTTTGGAATGAGCCGCCTAAGTTCGCCAGTGCGTTTTTTGCCTTCGCGTAAATGACATAGAATCACAGTTTTCCACTTGCCACCAATAACTTCGAGCGTGGCTTCAACACCGATATTATACACTTTCGTCATCATTTCCCCTCCTATAGGAACAAAAAGGTGCGTATATAACTTAAAAGTACCTTCTTGTTATTTTATGCGGTATATAAGATACTGTATAACATGTTAAACAATTGGTCAAGACGAGAGGGGAAAACAATGGAACAAATTCAAACAAAATCAAATTCAGCGTTTACTTTACTAGCACTAGCAATTAGCGCTTTTGGAATTGGGTCGACAGAATTCATTAGCGTGGGCTTGCTCCCACTTATTTCGAGTGATATGAATGTGGGGATTAGCACGGCGGGCTTAACGGTATCTATTTATGCGTTAGGTGTAATGATTGGGGCGCCCGTTTTTACAACATTAACGGCTAGCATGAACCGAAAGACATTGCTATTACTTGTCATGATGACGTTCATTGTCGGCAATTTAATTGCGATGACGGCACCTACGTTCACTATTTTACTCATTGGTCGTGTTGTTTCAGCTTTTGCACACGGTGTCTTTATGTCCATCGCGGCAGTTATCGCGGCAAGCGTAGTGAGTCCAGATAAGCGAGCTAGCGCCATTTCAATTATGTTTACTGGCTTGACAGTCGCGACTGTGACGGGCGTGCCACTTGGAACTTTTATCGGACAAATTAGCAATTGGCGGATGTCATTTTTCTTTATCGTGATAATTGGTATCATCGCACTCATTAGCAATTATTTTTTAGTACCAAATGAGCTAGAAAAGGGCGGAAAAATAAGTTTTCAAAGTATCGGACAAGTGCTTCGAAACTCACGCATCCTACTCATTTTACTGATCACAGCTTTTGGATACGGCGGAACTTTTGTCGTCTACACCTACATGTCACCGCTACTCGAACAAAGCATGGGCTATTCAGCGCAAGCGGTCGTCATCATCTTAATTATTTATGGACTTATGGTCGCGTTTGGCAACACACTAGGCGGACATTTGGCCAACCAAAATACATTACGAGCACTGTTTTTCATGTTTCTACTTCAAGCCATCACTTTACTACTTCTTTTTTTTACAGGGAAAAACGCTCTGTTTGGTTTAATTACGGTCTTTTTAATGGGGATTTTCGCATTCATGAATGTCCCTGGACTACAGTTTTACGTGGTTAAATTAGCCGAAAACTATACGCCAA
Organism: Listeria sp. ILCC797; assembly: GCF_900186185.1. Taxonomy (NCBI): domain Bacteria; kingdom Bacillati; phylum Bacillota; class Bacilli; order Caryophanales; family Listeriaceae; genus Listeria; species Listeria sp. ILCC797. The sequence continues at coordinate 136,972 of NZ_FYBS01000004.1, read as the reverse complement.
ATGCGGTAAGCATGGCATCCGCCCTTAATATTTCCGCCTTCAATATTGGAATTGCAGCTGGAGCATTTATTGGCGGGTTTGTGACGGATTATTTCGGGATAAACTTAACGTCCATTTTTGGTGCAGCTATGGTAGGAATAGCCGTCTTTTTAACGATGTTCCTTGCACGTTTGGAGAGGTAGCTTAGCCCAGCCACGAAAGATAAAATTTCCGGTGAATAATTGCTTTTTGAGCAACTGAAAATTTGGGTGCAAAATGAAAAAAAACATATGGAATAGTTTTACCTCTCTCGAGAGTAACATTTAGAAGTTGCTTGTTTTTGTCATATGCATCCCATAATTCCATCGTGAACGCTCCTTATTTCATACTAACAGCAATAAAAAGGTCGGCATCTTGTTTCATGAAAACTTTTTCGCCGTGGTGGAAAATAGTGATTTCGCTAGATGAAAAACCAGCTTCTTGTAATAAAACTTGAAGTTCATCGCTTCTAAAACCATTATGAACTTTCGGGTGGTAAACCGCTTCATTTTTATCAAAGTCAACAATAATTAATTTTCCACCATCATTTAAAGTTTCATAAAAGCGTTTTAAAATCAGCTTTGTATCAGGAATATGTAGCAAAACTAATGAAACCAAGATAACATCAACTTTTTCTGGAAAAGCATTATCTGTTAAGTCAAAAACCTCAGCTTGCGCATTTGAAATTCCTTTTTGCGTAATTTTTGATTGAATAATTTGTACCATCTTTTCAGCAGAATCGACGAGTACCATTTTTTTTGCTAAATCTGAAAGCGCCAAGCCAACAAGCCCCGTCCCACTCCCGTAATCAAGTATAGTGTGACTTTTTGAATCCTTAAGTTCCGCACGAATCCGTGTAGCAATAATAGTAGCAAGCGCCTCACGATCAGGTGAATCATATTTTTCCGCCATAAGTTCAAAAACATTATCATCCATAAAAAAACCTCCTAAAAAATAAAATCATGGTTTATTTTTCCCCGTTTTAGGGCAAACCATGAAAGAATTCTGTATCTCTAGTTTAATTATAACAGATAAAAAATGCGAATTATAGACTGTTTATTAAGAATTTTGCTTGCTATAATAAGTCTACTTCGAAAACGAGGAGGAAATCAAATGCGCCCATTTGTTTATAATCTTAAAGAGGTTAGTCAAAAAGATATAGCTCTTGTTGGAGGAAAAGCAGCGAATCTAGGTGAGCTTTGTCGTATACAAGGTGTACGCGTCCCAGAAGGATTTTGCATCTCAACAGAAGCTTTCAAAAAAATGATGACAACTTCAAGCGAAATAGAACAAACACTAAACCAATTGGCTAGCCTTGAAATCGGGCAACAAAATGCCATTCGCGAAACTGGCCAAGAGCTCCGAAACCTCATGTTAAATCAAGCCATCCCAAATGAAGTGGCAAATGAAATTATAGCGCAACTTCATTCCTATGAGGGAGACACGGCCTTCGCCGTGCGTTCAAGCGCCACAGCAGAAGACTTGCCAGGCACTTCATTTGCAGGCCAACAAGATACATTTTTAAATATCACCGGAGAAGCGGCCATTTTAGAACATGTTCGTAAGTGCTGGGCTTCACTGTATAATGAAAGAGCGATTAGCTACCGCATGCAGAACGGGTTTTCGCAACACGTGGAACTCGCTGTCGTCATTCAAAAACTTGTGCCAGCAGAGGCCGCGGGAGTACTTTTCACAGCAGATCCACTTTCCGGCAATCGCTCGGTCGCGACAATCGATGCAAGTTACGGTTTGGGAGAAGGACTTGTTTCTGGGCAAGTTCAGGCGGACGTTTACCGCATCAAGCGGGGCAAAGTTACCTCTCAGCTGGTCGCGCAAAAAGAGGTAGCTTTTTTTACTCAGGAGGAAAAAGGAGTTCGAAAAGTAGCGCTTAGTAAGCGCGAGCAGGATAGACCAGTATTAACGGAAACACAAATTGCTGAGCTCACAGAACTCGGTAAGCAAATTGAACAGCATTTCGACTATCCAGTAGACATAGAATGGTGCCGATTTGATGACCAATTTTTCATCGTACAAAGTCGCCCAATTACAACGCTGTTTCCGCTTCCGGAAAATCCAGATGAGACGAAGCGAATTTATTTGTCAGTTGGGCACCAGCAAATGATGACCGATTCCCTTTTGCCACTTGGCATGTCCGTTTATGTGGAAACGTCATTTGGCGAGCGCTTCCAAGCAGGTGGCCGTTTATTTGTTGACGTGTTGCCAAGACTCCTTGCTCCAGAAAGCAGGTATGCGATTTTAGAATCATTCAGTTCCGAACCGCTAACAAAAGATGCACTCCAAACCATTTTGAAACGTGATAATTTTGTTGAAATAAACGATGAATTCGATGAAACTAAAATAGATGAAAATAAGCAGAAAAAACTTGCTGCAGTCCCAAAAACGAGCGAATTAGATCCAGAAACCGTAGTGAAATTAGTGAACGCAAGCGAAAACGCACTTTCCAAACTGAAAACTGAAATAAATAAGTATTCTGGTGCAGACTTAATTGACTTTATTCAAGCGGACATTGCCAAAGTGAAAGGTTTCTTAGCGCAAAAAGAAACAATGGCTGCCATTATGGCCGCAATGGATTCAGCCGCCTGGTTAAATGACAAAATGAATGAGTGGCTGGGTGAGGAAAATGTGGCTGACGTGCTGTCGCAATCGCTTCCAGACAACATCACATCAGAAATGGGGCTCGCACTTCTTGATGTAGCCGATGTCATTCGCCCGTACCCTGAAATCATCACCTTTTTAGAACAAGTGAGCACTAAAAATTTCTTAGAAGAGCTTCCTCGGTTTAAAGGGGGAGAAGAAGTGCGCGCCGCCTTATTAGACTATCTACAAGTGTATGGTATGCGCTGCGTTGGGGAAATTGATTTAACGAAACCTAGGTGGAGCGAGGAACCCGAGATTCTTATCCCAATGATTTTGAGTAACTTGAAAAATTTTGAAAAAGGTGCGCGCCAAGAAAAATATGAAAATGGCTTAAAAGAAGTTTTAAATAAGAAAAAGTCACTTTTAGAACGCCTCGCTAAAAAGCCAAATGGCGCAGAAAAAGTTGTGGAAACAAAAAAAGTCATTGCGACACTACGCACGTTTAGTGGGTTTCGTGAATATCCAAAATACGTCATGGTCACGCATTATTTTGTTTACAAACAAGCCTTGCTAAATGAAGCAAGAAAACTCGTCACAGAAGGAATTATCAGCCAAGCGGATGATATTTATTATGTGACGCTTTCCGAGCTAAAAAAAGTTTTTGAAACTAAGATATTAGGCGATGAAATCATCCGAGAAAGAAAGTTGGCATACGACTGGTATCAAACGCTTACGCCGCCTAGGGTGATGACCTCAGAAGGCGAAGTGGTAACAGGTGAATATAAAATGGACAACTTACCTGACGGCGCTATTCCCGGACTTGCCGTTTCAAGAGGTGTTGTAGAAGGTCGGGCCCGAATCATTACGAAAATGGAAGACGCGGCACTCGCACCAGGAGACATTCTTGTAACAACATTCACCGACCCAAGCTTTACCCCTTTATTCGTTTCGGTTAAAGGTTTAGTGACAGAAGTCGGCGGCTTGATGACACACGGCGCCGTCATTGCACGCGAATATGGCCTCCCGGCAGTTGTAGGCGTAGACGGCGCAACCAGCCAAATCAAAGACGGCCAAATGATCCGCGTAAATGGCACGAAAGGTTATATTGAGATTTTGTAGGGTGTATTTGGCTGTTGTAAGATTCAAAAAATGAAGTAAAGCAGGTTCCTACATGGTTACACTGTAATTCCAAATAATTATTTGATTTCCAGACAAATGGAAAAGCCGAAAAGACTTCCTGCTTTTCGGCTTTTTATAAAGGCTGCAAATAGAGAGAATGGCGAAATATTACATAAATAAGAAATATAAGTAACAAAAAATTCATCAGTAAATTCAAAATGTTACTGATGAGTTTTTTGTTACTTTATCGTAATTTATTTCTGAAATTTGAGTGTCTGTCGATACTACATAACGATTTGTCAGATAGTATTAATTTGTATATAATTAAATTGTGATTTTCAGAACTTAATCCGAAAGAAGATAAGTATTGGAGGAGTAATTATTGCGACGGCTGGAGCAGCAGGTTTTGCAGTTCCAACAGCAGTTAGTTCAATTTCGGCTACAGCGGCTACTGTATCAGGAACTGTTCTGACAGCGAAGGATGCTTATCACGCATTGAGCGGTTTAGATGTGAATGGAAATCCATTAACGCAAGCAGAGCGAAACGAAGTCATCTTGAGCGCAGGTACAGATATTGCTTTTATGATTGCTGGATTTGGGTTGAATAAGATACTGAAGAATGCGAAAATCGTGACTCAAAGTGATGAATTTATCAATCCAGATAAGTTAAAGCAATATCAAGTAATTGATGATGTGAAAAATGGGAATACGTTACTAGATAGCAGTAAAGTAAAAGGTAATTTTGGTGAAATGGTTGCGGATAACTATATAGAAGATTTGAAAGACGCGACACGGATAGGAAAGCGTGTGACTACATTGAATGATAAACTTCAAACGGGAATTGATGGAGTCTATGAATGTGCATCACCACCTCCAAAATATATTATTGCGGAAGCCAAGTTTAATACATCTCAATTAAAACAAACACAAGATGGCTTGCAAACGAGTGAAAGTTGGATATTAGGAAGTAATAGATTAGAAAAAGCGGTTGGTCCAGAAATTGCCGAATTAATAAAAGATGAATTATTAATGCATCCTGAAAATGTTCAATCGATATTAGTAAATATTGATGTAAATGGGAATGCTGTTGAGAGTATTTTAGATTCAGCAGGTAAAAAAATAAAACAGTAAAGGAGAACGTTATGAGAGATACTATTAAAGATACTCTGTACTTTGAAAATCGTGTCAATGAAATAAATAGATTGATAAAGAAATATGCTGATATGAAACTCATAATTATAGATGAATATGGAAAAAATAGTCCGAGGGTGAGGACTGCTAATATAATTTTATCCAACTATTATCTTGATAAAATAAACTCGCTATATTCAATGGGTAAAACCCAAAATGAGATTAAAGAAGTTTATTCTTACTTTGTTGAAACACTTGATTCAACATGGGATAAAGAAACTGGAAGTTATATACAATTACTTCAAGCTGTTTCACTTGGAATACTCTTAAAGGAGACTAAAGAGCTTGAAATATTGCAGCAGTTAGTACAAAGAGAAGGTTTTCATGATTTTCTGATTGATTATATGTTTCATAGTGTAGATAATTCATGGGTGAAAACTAATGAACTTGCATTCACTAGACCATATGAAACTTTAAAAGCTGTGACGCAAGCTCAAACTAAAGAGGTAGCGGAAACATTACTGAAGCAATATGTGGAAAAAGAATGGTATCAAGGTCATCGTGATGCCGGTTGGTATAATTCACATAAAAGCCCTCATGCTATCTATAACGGATATTGGAGTTATGAAAGTGGGGCAGTTGCTAAAATTATGCAACTTGATGATGCGGAGCTCCAAAATGTTAATTATTATCCTTATGACCTAGTGAAGTATAAATAAATCATAAGAGATGTATTAAGATTAGTAGAAAATGAATTCGATAATAACAGCTCTTTATCCAAATTTGCGGATAAAGAGCTGTTTTATTTGATGTATGAAAGTATATGATAGTAGAGTAGGTTAAGATACCAGTATAGTTTATAGAACTTACAAGATTATTTTATATTTTACATATAGAGGATAATGGTTGAATATAATATTATCATATACTTTCACATTTATTTCAATATAAAGTGAGCGAATTTGAATAAACAACTCAATTTGACAAAAGACATTTCCTGTCTCGTCTTTACAAAACTATCCGAAAGGGCTAAAATAAAAGGGCGAACGTACGTTTTTGGAGGTCGTCAAATGAATAGCGAGTTGCAGCAAAAACTCAAAACTTTGCCAGAGTCGCCAGGTTGCTACATGTATCGCGACAAAAAAGGCGAAATTTTATATATTGGAAAATCAAAAAACTTAAAAAAACGTGTAAAATCCTATTTTACAAAAACGCAAATTGGGAAAACAAAACGTTTAGTTCACCATATCCACGATTTTGAACTTATTCTTACAGACACCGAACAAGAGGCACTTCTGCTCGAAATGACGCTCATCATGAAATATCAGCCGCCCTATAACGTCATGTTGAAAGAAGAAATCCGCTATCTCTACATTAAAATCACAAACGAAAAAAACCCGCATCTTGAGCTCACAAAAGACATCGAAAAAGACGGTGCCCATTACTTTGGACCATACGCAAGCCGTTACATGGCAACAGAAACCCTTGAATTGCTACAAAAACTTTACCCCCTCTGTTATTGTTCAGGAAAGCGAGGCCGACCATGTTTTTACTATCATTTAGGCATGTGTATTGGCCCTTGTGCTAGAAATGTGAGTCAAGAAGAGTATACAAGGCAAATCAAAAAGATTAGGCACTTTTTAAACGGCGGACAAACAGAAGTCAAACGGGAAATGAAAATGCGTATGGCAAGCCAAATGGAGGCGCTCGAATTTGAACGAGCCAAAGAAACAAATGAACTTTTAAGCGTGTTAGAACGCCTTACCGAAAAACAAAAAGTAATCACCCGCGATTTTGGCCACCGAGACGTAGCCAATTTTGTCGCCGGAGAAGCGGCTCTCGCCGTTCAAGTTTTCTTCGTTCGAAATGGCGCCATCGTTGGCCGAACCGCAAAAGTATTTGAGTATACAACGGACCTCGAAGAAATGGTCGAAAGCTACCTCGTCACATTTTATTCGCATCCCAACCATTTAAAACCAAAAGAACTACTCATCCCAGAACAATTAAACGCGAAATTATTAGCAGAAACGCTCGAAATCAAAGTCCGCACGCCTAAAAAAGGCGAAAAGAAAGCACTATTAAATCTTGTTTATGAAAATGCCAAAAGCGCGTTAGATGCGCATTATAAAATGCTTGAATATGCTGAACAGTAATGGTGTTTACAAATGGCATATTTACGCGTAAACTAAGTGAGTGAATTAGAGAGGGAGAAGGAAAAAAATTGATTGCTTTTTACTTACTAGCCGGTATTCTAGCTGGCATGATGCTGCCCGTTCAAACATCTGTAAACACGCGTTTAAAAGGGTACACACAATCACCGTTCATCGCATCATTCGTTTCATTTGCAGTCGGCAGCACCGTTTTACTTATTATTTCATTAATTACATTTCGTGATTATAGTGTGTTTAGCGAGGCCATCGCTACAAGCCCATGGTGGATTTGGTTTGGCGGCGGTGTGCTCGGCATCATTTTCTTAACGAATAACATTTTACTTTTACCAAAATTAGGCGCGGCATTAACCGTTATGGTGACCGTTTGTGGACAAATGATTATGGCAATTTTAATCGACCAGTTCGGCTGGTTCAATTTGCCTGTCCATGAACTAAACCCCGAACGACTCATTGGAGTGTTACTCATGTTTTTCGGCGTCTTTTTGATGCAAAGATTTTAGGGAGGGATTCATTTGGTTAAACAAGCTCCAAAAACAGTATTTTTATTCATGATGATGGGCTTTTTCGCTGGAATGATGTCGCCCGTTCAAACGTCCATCAACGGAAAACTTCGCGAAGCCGTCGGGTCTCCGTTTGTCGCTTCGCTAATCTCGTTTTCAGTCGGAACAATCGCGCTTTTCATCATTTGCCTTGTCGTTGAGAAAAGAGTCACTTTTAAACTTCGCGGTGTCGGAAAAGTACCGTGGTGGATTTTCACAGGCGGCCTAATGGGCGTTTTCTTCATCACGTCTAATATCCTGCTTCTGCCAGTGCTCGGCTCCGCAATGGTTGTTGTTCTCGCGATTTGTGGTCAAATGCTCATCGCTCTTTTAATTGACCATTTCGGCTGGTTCGGAGTTATCCGCCATCCGATTAATCGCTACCGTGTTTTAGGGGTTCTTATTATGCTGATAGGCGTTATTCTAATTCAAAAATTCTGATTTAAAAAGGTATAAAATAACGAAAAAAAGTGAGAAATTTATTTTTCTCGCTTTTTTTGCTGTTTGAAGTTTAGTTGTGTCATTTTGTCACAGAATTTACAAAAAATCAATTGGAAAATCTATTTTTATAGCCATTTTCAATAGATTTTAAGTGTTACTATGAAAAAGTATAGAATATCAATTTGTTTTAGAAGAGGAGGATTGACGAAAAAATTAGATATCTATAGACGGGAAGCGATTTAGTAGAAAAGAGTTTAGGGATTAGAACCCTAATGTAAATTTTCTATCTTTTATTATGTTCAAAAAACAATTAAGAAGGAGAATTGACAATTTGAAGATCAAAAAATCAAAGTTGAAAAAAATTGCACTTAGTACAGTGGCAGCAACTGTTTTTGCGTCGACTATTGCGACATCGATACCGTTTAATGTAGTAACGGCAGATGCAGCTAATGCTGGCGTAAATAATCTTAAAGCCAATTTGGAAGCAGGTAGCGGAAATCTTGTGGATGCAAGTTTCAGCAGTAAACTAAAGTGGTATCCTATCTATTGGATTGGTGTACCAAATACAGGTAATTTAACAAGGCCTGGTTGGGGAACATCTCAAGATGGTTGGGAATATACGTGGAATAATGATAATTATGCCGCTAAATTCTCTGGGAATGGAATAGGTCAAATACGTGCTAATCAAACACAACCTTACGCTACATCTTTTGGGATAGGTCAAGGTTTCGACACGGTGGCAGGACATAACTATCGAATTCAATATAGAGTTACGCCAACTGGGGGAACTGGAAAAGTAGAGGTGGCTGTTAATAATGGGGACAATTATTTCCCGAATGTAACCGATCGCGATGCACTCTACTCTCATCATAACAGTCCTTATGGCTTTGCAAATGCTGACGGTCAATTAACAACTGGTACATTTACAGCACTTTCAGACAAGTCTCACGTTATGTTTGAAACAACGAATGGGACCATTCAAATGAGCGATTTTAGCATTGTCGATTTAGATGCAGAAATTGCGCCGACAACGATTAATGCACTAACAACAGATTCTGTAAAAGCAGAAGGAACAGCTGAGCCAAATGCAAAGATTGTGTTTAAAGATCAAAATAACAATCAAATTGCAAGTGGCGATGTAGCCGCTAATGGTACGTACAGTGTAACTATTCCGAAGCAAGCCGCAGGAACGGTTGTAACGGCAACTGCGACAGCAGAGAATGATAAAACAGCAAGTGCAAATACAACAGTTACCCAAGGCAATATTGCACGAACAGTCATCAATCCTTTAACAACGGATTCAATAAAAGCAGAAGGAACAGCTGAACCAGGTGCAAGCATTGTGTTTAAAGATCAAAACAACAATCAAATTGCAACTGGTACTGTAACCGCAAGTGGTACGTACAGTGTAACCATTCCGAAGCAAGTGGTGGGAACAACTGTAACGGCAACGGCAACAAAAGGTGGTAAGACAGAAAGCGATTCTACAATTGTTACACAAGGGAATCTTGTGCAAACAACTATTGGCGCGTTAACGACTAATTCTACTCTTGCAGAAGGAACTGCCCAACCCAACGCAGATATTACGATTAAAGTTGGTGGAAATACAATTGCAACAGGTAGGGTTTCCGCTGATGGTAATTACAGCTTAGGTATTCCAAAACAAGCCGTAGGAACAATCGTTACCGCAACAGCTACATTAGCTGGCAAAACGTCGAGTGCGAATACGACCGTCACACAAGGAGCTATTGCGCAAACCACAATTAATTCCTTAACAACAGATTCAATAAAAGCAGAAGGAACCGCTGAACCAAATGCGGCTATTGTGATTAAAGATCAAAATAATAACCAACTGGCTAATGGTCAAGTGGCTTCTGATGGCACGTATAGCTTGACGATTTCAAAACAAGCCGTAGGAACAATTGTAACGGCAACGGCAACAAAAGATAGTCAAACATCGAGTGCGAATACAACCGTTTCACAAGGGAACCTTGCGCAAACAACGATTAATGCGTTAACAACGGATTCGATAAAAGCACAAGGAACCGCTGAACCTAACTCGAATGTAGTGATTAAAGTAGGTTCGAGTACAATTGGGACGGGGCAAGCGGGTTCTGATGGTCGCTATGACATTACCATTCCGAAACAAACAGTCGGAACAGTTGTAACGGCAACCGCGACAATTGGCGAGAAAACATCGAGTGCCAACACAACCGTCACTCAAGGTAGTATCGCGAAAACAACGATTAACCCATTGAACACAGATTCTGTGAAAGCAGAAGGTACTGCAGAACCAAATGCGCCGATTGTGTTTAAAGATCAAAATAACAATCAAATTGCGAGTGGAACAGTAGGTTCTGATGGTATTTATAGTGTGACGATTCCGAAACAATTGGTTGGAACGATCGTCACAGCGACAGCAACTAAAAATGGAAAAACAGAGAGTGCCGTTGCGGTCGTTACTAATGATCGTATTGCGCAAACTACCATTAACCCATTAAATACTGAATCCGTAACGGCTTCAGGGGCTGGTGAGCCAAACGCAACAATCGTTCTAAAAGATCAAGATAACAACCAAATTGCAAGTGGAAGAATTGGTTCTGATGGAATTTACACGGTGACGATTCAACCACAAGCAGCTGGAACAGTTGTAACAGCAACCGCGACATCGAATGGTAAGACATCAAGTGCAAATACAACAGTCATCAATGATCGTATTGCGCAAACTACCATTAATTCGTTAACAACGGATTCTGTAAAAGCAGAAGGAACGGCTGAGCCAAACGCGAATATTGTGATTAAAGACCAAAACAATACGCAACTTGCAAGTGGAAAAGTAGGCTCTGATGGGAAATACAGCTTGACGATTCCACAACAAAGTGTGGGAACAGTTGTCACAGCTACTGCAACAGCGAACGGAAAAACATCGAGTGCAAATACGACCGTAACAGCGGGCGCAACAATTGCACAAACGACGATTGATCCATTAACAACAACATCAACGATTGCACAAGGAACTGCGGAACCGAATGCAAGCATGGTGATTAAAGCAGGTACGACAACGATTGCCCAAGGAGCTGCAGGTTCTGACGGACGTTATAGTTTCACTATCCCTGTACAAGCAGAAGGGACAATGGTAACGGCGACAGCCACTGCAAATGGAAAAACATCGAGTGCCTCTACTGAAGTTACGCGTGAACATACGGGAACCGTAACGGTGAAAGAAGACTTCTATGTGGGCTATGACAGTCGCATTCAAGCCGAAGTAACAGGGGATATTACAAAAGTGTATCTCGAAGTAGATGGTGTTAGAAAATCAACCATTCCTGTTACAGGAAGCTTTGAATATTATGCAAAAGGCGTGATAACAAATACGAATCAAGTCGCGTATTTAGTTGGTCTTGATGCATCCAATCAAGAATTAGATCGGAAACGTGTGACGTTGAAAGATGGCGACTTAAAAGTTGGAACGATTACACCGAATACCTTTGTTGTTGGTGGTGCAGATTCTTATGTACGCGGAACATACACAGGTTCTGTTGTCAAAGTAGGACTTGTTGTAAATGGGACGCCTCTTACGAAGATTCCAGTTGGAACAGATGGTACCTTCCAATATTATGCACGTACAGATATCACAAATGCAGCAACAGATGAAGTCTATGCGATTGGTTATAACTCAGAAAATCTTGAAATTGCAAGAACAAGAGTACCACTAGTTGCTACTATTGCAGATACAACGATTAATGCATTAACAACGGATTCCGTAAAAGCAGAAGGAACAGCGGAACCAAATGCAGATATTGTGATTAAAGACCAAAACAATACGCAAATCGGGAGTGGAAAAGTAGGTTCTGATGGAAACTACAGCATTACCATTCCAAAACAAGCCGTTGGAACAGTTGTCACGGCAGCTGTAACGAAGAACGGCCAAACGAAGAGTGCGAATACAACAGTCACGCAAGGAAATCTTGCGTCGACAACGATTAATGCGTTAACAACGGATTCTGTAAAAGCAGAAGGAACCGCGGAACCAAATGCATCAATTGCAATAAAAGTCGGTCAAACGACGATTGCAACGGGTACATCTAATGCAAGTGGAGCCTACAGCATTACGATTCCAAAACAAACAGTTGGAACAGTTGTTGAGGCAACGGCAACAAAAAATGGCAAAACATCAAATACGGCAACCACAACAGTCACTCAAGGAGCGATTGCCGCAACGACAATTAACAGTCTAACAACCGATTCCGTGAAAGCAGAAGGAACGGCTGAACCAAACGCGGATATGACAATTAAAGTCGGTCAAACAACAATTGCAACAGGAAAAGCAGATGCTAGTGGTCATTACAGCATTACGATTCCAAAACAAGCAGTTGGAACAGTTGTGGAAGCAACGGCAACAAAAAATGGTGTAACATCGAATACGGCAACCACAACGGTAACGCAAGGAGACCTTGCGCCGACAACGATTAATGCGTTAACAACGGACTCTGTGAAAGCAGAAGGAACAGCAGAGCCAAATGCATCAATTACAATAAAAGCCGGCCAAACGACGATTGCAACGGGTACATCTAATGCAAGTGGAGCCTATAGCATTACGATTCCGAAACAAGCTGCTGGTACGATTGTAACGGCAACCGCAACGAAGAATGGCAAATCAGCAAGTGCGAACACAACGGTTACCCAAGGCAATATTGCGCCAACAACGATTGGTGCCTTGACAACGGATTCTACAGTAGCCGAAGGAACAGCCGAGCCGAATGCAACGATTGTGATTAAAGATCAAAATAACAATCAGTTAGCAAGTGGTCGTGTAGCGTCAGATGGTACGTACCTTCTCTTAATTCCGAAACAAGCAGTTGGAACGGTTGTAACTGCAACAGCAAGTGCAAGTGGAAAAACAGAGAGTGCAAGTACTACGGTTACTCAAGGTAATATTGCGCCGACAACAATTGGTGCTTTGACAACGGACTCTACATCAGTAGCAGGAACAGCAGAGCCAAATGCAACGATTGTGATTAAAGATCAAGATGATAATCAATTAGCAAGTGGTCGTGTAGCGTCAGATGGCACGTACCTTCTAGTGATTCCAAAACAAGTTGTTGGAACTGTAGTAACGGCAACAGCAAGTGCAAGTGGAAAAACAGCAAGTGCGAGTACAACAGTTACCCAAGGCAATATTGCCCCAACAACGATTAATGCATTAACAACAGATTCAGTGAAAGCGGAAGGAACCGCAGAGCCGAATGCAACAATTGTAATTAAAGACCAAAATGATAATCAAATTGCAAGCGGCCGAGTAACATCAGACGGTACGTATAGTATTACGATTCCAAAACAAGCATTTGGAACAGTCGTAACCGCGACAGCAAGTGCAAATGGAAAAACAGCAAGTGCGAATACAACGGTTACTCAAGGTAACCTTGCACCAACGACAATTAATAGCTTAACGACAGATTCTGTGAAAGCAGAAGGAACAGCAGAACCAAACGCAGATATGGCTATTAAAGTAGGTAACACTACGATTGCAACAGGAAAAGTGGATGCGAATGGAAACTACAGCATCACCATTCCAAAACAAGCGGCTGGAGTAGTTGTGACAGCTGATGCAACGAAAAATAGTAAGTCAGCGAGTGCAAACACAACCGTTATTCAAGGAGATATTGCGCCGACAACAATTGGTGCTTTGACAACGGACTCTACATCAGTAGCAGGAACCGCAGAGCCAAATGCAACGATTGTGATTAAAGATCAAAATGATAATCAAATTGCAAGTGGCCGAGTAGCATCAGATGGTACGTATCTTCTCTTAATTCCAAAACAAGTTGTTGGAACTGTGGTAACGGCAACGGCAAGTGCGAGTGGAAAAACAGCAAGTGCGAGTACAACCGTCACACAAGGTAATATTGCTGCAACAACAATTAATCCACTTACAACAGATTCTGTGAAAGCAGAAGGAACCGCAGAACCAAACGCAACGATTGTATTTAAGGATCAAAACAACAACCAAATTGCAAGTGGTGTTGTTCAAGCGAACGGCACATATAGCATTACGATTCCAAAACAAGCAGTCAATACGGTTGTAACGGCAACCGCAACGAAGAATGGTAAATCTTCAAGTGCGAATACAACCGTCACACAAGGTAATATTGCACCAACGACGATTAATTCACTTACAACGGATTCTGTGAAAGCAGAAGGAACAGCAGAACCAAACGCAACGATTGTGATTAAAGATCAAAACAACAACCAAATTGCAAGTGGAACGGTAGCTTCTGATGGAACGTATATGTTAACTATTCCAAAACAAGCATTTGGAACGGTCGTAACGGCAAGTGCAACAGCGAAAGGCAAAACAGAAAGTGCGAATACTACGGTTGCACAAGGTAATATTGCGCCAACGACAATTAATGCCTTAAATTCTGATTCTACAAAAGCAGAAGGAACGGCAGAACCGAATGCAGATATAACTATTAAAGTAGGTAACACTACGATTGCAACAGGAAAAGCAGATGCTAGTGGTCATTACAGCATTACCATTCCAAAACAAGCGGCTGACGTTGTTGTCACTGCAACCGCAACGAAAAATGGGAAATCAGCAAGTGCGAACACAACCGTTACACGAGCTTCAAATGGAACGGTGACGGTGAAAGATGCGTACTATGTTGGTTACGATACACGCGTTAAAGCGGAAGTAGCTGGCGATGTGACGAAAGTTTACTTGGAAGTAGATGGCGCTAAGAAAGTGACTATTCCTGTAACAGGAAGTTTCGAGTACTATGCGAAAAATGACATTACAAGTACAACACAAACAGTCTATCTTGTAGGTCTAGATTCAACGAATAAAGAACTGGATCGTAAACGAGTAACATTAAAAGATGGACAATTAAAAATTGGGGCAGTAGCTCCAGATAGCTTTGTTGTGGGAATTGATGCATATGTGAAAGGAACCTATACAGGTTCTGTAACAAAAGTCGCCATTTCTGTAAACGGAACGACTCTTTCTAGAATTCCAGTTGCGGCAGATGGAACTTTCCAATATTATGCACGACGAGACATTACAGATGCGGCAACAGATGAAGTTTATGCGATTGGTTACAATTCTGAAGGCGATGAAATTTCGCGTAAGAAAGTAAACTTATTCGGACCAGAAAGTTTAGTTGGAAGCTTAACTGTTAATCCGAACTACTTCGCCGTTTCAACAGATTCTTACGTACAAGGAACGTTCACAGGAAGTGTGAAATATGTTTCCCTTGTTGTGAATGGCACAGAATACGTGAAAACCCCTGTAAAAGATGCGAACACGTGGAGTTATTACTCTAAAGGCAAGATCGCGGTGGGTGATACGGTTTCTGTGAAAGGGTACAATGTCGCAGGCGTTGTAGTGGATGAAAAACCAGTCAATGTAATTCTTAACCCACCAGGCGATAGTACTGTTACAGCAAATAATTTTGTCTTGTACCAAGATAAGTATGTTACAGGAACGTATACAGGAAGCGTGAAATATGTTGCACTGAAAGTCAATGGCACAGTATTAGGTAAAATCCCAGTTTCAGGTGGCACTTACTCATACTATGCAAAACCAAATATCACTTCTGAAGAAGATGTAGTATCCGTCGTTGCGTATAATGGCGCAAGTGTCCAAGTAGCGGAAGCACCTTTCGAGGTAAGTGAACTTCAGACAACAAGTGAAATTACAGCGAATAATTATAGTCTTGGAGATGGTTCAATTGTCGGAACATACTCTGGAGATGTGAAATACATTTCTGCAACAGTGAATGACACAGAACTTTCTAAAATCCCAGTAGACGGGTCAGGCACATATGAATACTATATTCGCCGTTATATCACAAGTGATACAGATCGAATTGTAATGAAAGCCTACAATTCAAGAAATGAAGTTGGAGACACTGTTCAAGTAACCATCAATCCAAGTGGTCCATCAGCGATTACTGCACAGACTTACAACCTTGGTGATAGTTCAGTAGTCGGCACGTATTCTGGAAATGTGAAATATATTTCCGCGACCGTGAATGACACAGAACTATCTAGAATCCCAGTAGACGGTTCAGGCACATATGAATACTATATTCGCCGTTATGTCACAAGTGACCAGGATACTATCGTAATGAAAGCTTATACTGCAGGTGGAGCTGAGGTGGCTTCTAATAGAGTGACGATCCCACCAACTGCTCCAGCAACGTTAACAACAGATGTCTTTACGATTGGAACTTCAAGTAATGTCACAGGAACATCAACAAACGGCGTGAAATATATTGCGCTTAAAGTTGAAGGTGTCATTAAATCTAAAATTCCAGTAAATGCAGATGGTTCGTTTACGTATTATGCGAAAGCCTTACTGAAAACACCAGGTATGGAAGTTTCGATGATAGGTTATGACGGGGCGAACAATCAGGTTATTGAAACACCGGTAACGGTTCGATAAAATTTAACGTAATAAAGAAAGAGGCTAGGACATAAATTCTTAGCTGAACATGAAAACCGGGTAGAAAATCGAAAAAAGATTTTCTGCCCGGTTTTTTATTGAATAGACGTGTATGGGGGATATTTTTGCCATAATGGGAAGAGGAGAGAAATCATATAGCCATCTTGTTCTCATATAGCTAAACGAGAAAAATTGGTAACACGTTTTTTCTTCTGCAAACTTGTTTTGGAAAATATTCCTAACAACTATGTATTGAAGAATGCATTTTTGGTTTTTCCTCCGAACGCAATATATCAATTTATACAAAAAATCACCGGTTAATTCTAAAGGGGTGAGCAAAATAAAAAAGGTGATGGGAAGGCATATTAGGTGTGGCTTTCCCATCATCTTTTATTTGTTTTTACGAATTAATATGAGTCCGGATAATGTGGTGATAAGTAGTCAAATTAATTGTATTTTTTGTGGTGATTTGTCACCTGTTTTTGGTAGGGGACTAGTTGAAGGTACGGGGACTGGTTTTTGGCTTGTAGTCGGCGGCGTACTATTTTTTGTTGTTTCTTCAAAAGAAGTGTTTGGAATAATGGTTATTTTTAGTGTTAACGGGGAAGCGTTGTTGCCGTTCGGGTCGGTGCTGCTTACAGTGACTTCATAAGTTCCAACTGTGTTCCAATCTACTTGATTTAAGCCAGTGATTGTTAGTTCAGAGCCATCATCTGTATGTATATTTGCCAGTTCTTCGTATTCTGAGATAGTAAGCGGGGGATGACCTGCAACTATACGAATATCAGTACCGCTAATGATTGGAGCATTGGTATCTACTGCTGGCTTGGTCAGGAAAGTGACAGAATATACGAAATTAGGATATGATTTTTTGTAAGTTATGCTGACTTTGTCTGGGATAGAAGTTGAGGTATCCCAAGTATGATTGCCATTTGTGAAAGAATATGTATCACTTGGATAGGGTATGTTTTCAGTTAATGGTTCTTTGTAAAAATCATAAGCGATTGTTTTGGAAGCTGGAAGAGTGACTTTGTTCTGATTGATTTCTGTATTTGATAAATTTATAGTTTGATAGGCTAGTTTAAGTGAGCATCCTGCATCAAAAATATTTTTTAAAGGTGAGATATCACGAATATGGTTAGAACCTAAATCGAGATAAGTTAAGTGGGAGAAGTTTGTAAGCGTTGTGACATCAGTAAGTTCATTTGAGACCGCGAATAATTGTTTAAGGTTTGTTGAATTTTTAATATCACTTAGAGAAGACACTCCATTTTCTGAAAAATCGAGATAAAGTAAGTCTTCCATGTTCCTTAGAGCGGACAAATTTGTTACTTGATTAGCGGCAAAGTTCAAGTCAATTAGATTTGTTAATGTTTTAATAGCCGATAAATCAGTAATTTTGTTAGTATGCATCGACAAATCTGTCAACTGTGTTAAATTTTTAAAAACCGAAATATCTGAAATCTTATTGTCCCCGATAAATAAGATTTCTAAGTCATGCATATTTTGAAGAAAGGAGATATCAACAATTTGATTACCTTCAATATTTAAAGTTTTAAGTTTTGTTAGACCAGCTAGAGCAGAAATATTAGTAACCATATTCTGCCCTAAATCCAAGTACTCTAAATTGGTAAGGTATTGAAGGGCTGAAATATCGGATAGTTCAAAGTTACCTTGAAGATTTAAAGAAGTTAAAGCGTTTAAATGAGCTAATGGTGAAATGTCTGTGATGGAATTGACGCTTATATTTAGATCCACTAAATTATTTAAGTACTCGGCGCCTTGAATGGAACGGATGTTACAAAAGTTAGCATATATATCTGTTATTCGATTGAGCTCTTCTTGTGTCACAATGTCTGTACTTGAACTTGCTCCGGTTTCTTCCATGATAACTTCGCGGAAATGAACGTCTGGGAAGATAGATTCATAGGTGGAGTTTGGCAGCAAGTTTGTTGCATTCAAATCATTAGTAGGTTGAGAATCAAATGTTTGTGGGAGATTCTCGTCTGCTGCAAAAACAATGTATGTTGCACATAAATTTGTTGTTACAATAATGAAAGACGCTAATAAACATTTCAACAATTTTAAACACTATTTATTTACTTTAAATAAGATGGGATAGTTGCGGGGTGCAATTCGCGCATTTTAGTAATATCTACAACAATATTTGCGCCATCTTTAAAAATAATTTGATCTTTGTAAAGTAAATCAAGATGTTTATAAAAGCCACCTTGTGATAGCGTGGAATATTCCATCAGGCGTGTATGGGTATATTCTTTTGGAAGTTTAACGAAATGTGCACTTTCAACATTAGAATCCAACAAGTAGCTAAGGTTGAACATACATTGGACGAGTACATTTTCTTTGCTTCGAATGCTTAATAAAGATTTAAGATAGTAGTGCGACGAGAGACGCTTCATGATGTAATAAATGAAGGGAGCGTTATGCGGAAAAGAAAGTAGATACTCTAAATCTTCTTTTTTTATGGCATAGACTTTTGTTGTTGTCAAAGTCTCAAATATCATTCCTTTAAAATCATCAAAAATTTGACCGAATCCGACAATATCTCCTTCTGTGAAAAAGGAGTATACTTGGTCGCTTTTTGTTTCCATTGTTCTTTTAATATATCCCTCTACGATGCCTGATATAATAATGTAACAAACATCCATTTCATCAAAGGAAACAATTGTTCTCGCTGGAACTTCGAGTTCTTTAATTGCTTCCGGAAGTTCAACTTTGATGGCACGGACGAATTCATTTGTACTAAAGAGAGTATTCATAATTTCACACCTTTCAATTAGCATAATACCACGTGAAACATAAAAGTGCACCCCACTTTAGTGCTGATTTAACCTATAATTTGTCTATTCTGTGAATTTTCTTTCATTAACTTTGAAAATGTGAACAAATTTCGAAAAAATGCATTTAGATAAGTAGAACTAACAACCGTTGTCAAATACTACTACGAAACGAAAACAATAAGATAGAAGAAAGCGAATGAAAATTTAAAAATAGGACTTCAATATAGGACTAAAAAGGGTGGCTGGGAATGCTGTTGTATGGAATTAAATGGATAATCAAACTAGGAGGAGCTAATAGATGGGACTTGGACGATATTCGAAAGCGTTATCATGATATTATTGTATTTTCTGCGGGGGAAATGGTATTCTAAAACAAGAGGTGAAGGAAATGGAAGCATATCAAAATATTGATGAGTACATCGCGCAGTTTTCAGGGGAAACGAAAGAACGTCTTGAAAAGATTCGTGCTCTAGTTCATGAGATGGCGCCAGAAGCAACTGAGAAAATTAGTTACGGCATTCCAACATTTTATTTAAATGGTAATTTAGTTCATTTTGCCGGGTACAAAACGCATATTGGCTTTTATCCAGGGGCAAAAGGGGTAGCGACATTTTTAGCTGATGTAGAAGGAAAGTACAAATATTCAAAAGGGACTATTCAATTTCCGCTAAAAGAAGATTTACCTGTAGAATTAATTGAAAAAATTGTCAAATTCCGAACAGAAGAAAATCGCGCAAAATAAGGTTTTAACGAAAGTGAGTACAGGTATAGAAGAGTATAGTCCAAGTTTGAAATTGGAGGAATTAACATGACAAATTATAAACGTATTTTAGTTGCGGTAGATGGTTCAGACCAGTCAGAGGCGGCGTTTTATGAAGCAGTTAATCTAGCCAAAGCATTTGGTTCATCGCTTTCGCTCGCAAGTGTCATTGATGTTCGATCATTCCCAACATTTACAGCAGAAGGCAGGACATGGGAAGCTGAGTTAAGAGCTGATGTGGAAGAAATTCTTGCTAAGTATGTGCAAATCGCAAAAGAAAAAGGTGTAGAATCAGTCGGGACTTTTTTGGAAGTCGGTAACCCGAAAAAACTTTTAACAGAAGAAATTCCTGATTTATATGGTGCAGATTTAATTGTTTGCGGGGCGATGGGACTTAGTCGTTTGGAAAAAGTTTTAATGGGAAGCATTTCATCTTATATTGTGAAACACGCAAAATGCAATGTTTTAATTGCTAGATAATATAAAAAAGAAGGAGATCAGGGCTGATTTCCTTCTTTTTTGTATTTTTTTCATAGAAATTAGAGCATTTTCTTGGAAACCATGCTAAACTATAAAAAGGCGATGAAAAAAGAGGAGGGCGTTATGAACAGACAAGCTGAGTTTATTTTAACCATCATTGGCGCAGCATTTAGTATAGTGACAACTATTTTTATCGTAATCTATGCATTGTTTATGGGAATGGGTATTGCGGCAAGCTTAGAATTCGCGAGTGGAAATACTACAGCATGGTTTTTAGGAATATTTGTTGTCATTTTTGGCATGATTATTCTAATTTCAATTGCATCGGCAGTTTTTGGTTTTATTGCTGCATTTAAAATAAAGGAAGATGTTCCGAAAGTGCAAACGTATGCGATTATGTTAATTGTTCTAGGGGGCTTGCAAATTTCAAGCATTCAAGGGATTTTATTTTTAGTAGCTGGTATTTTAACAGTGACGAAAAAAACGCCGAAAGTCCCTTCTATTGAAAACGAGAGTGAGGAATAGACAGAATGGGTATGATGTTTTTATTTACGATTGGTTTATTATTTTTAGCGTTAGTGTCGCTTGCAGCACGCGCGATTGTAGCGGTCTGGATTTATAAAGATGCAGAAAGACGTGGGATGAATTCATTGCTTTGGTGTTTACTTATCGTATTCACAAGTGTGATTATCGTCTTGCTGGTTTATTTGTTTGTGAAGAAACCTAGCTTTGAACCCAAAAAAGGGTTGGGGCTTTTGATTACGGGTTGTGTTATGACAGGTATAAGCTTCGTTTTGAGCATTTTTGTTATCATTGGCTTTTTCGGTATGTTTGGGATGATGATGGATGGATTTGACGATGGTTATAACTACGATTACGACATGCATGACAATATGTTTGATGATTACGATTATGATTATGACGACGAATATGATTTTTAAAACAGATGCTACATCAAAGAACCCCTGCAAATAGTAGGGGTTTTTGTTTTTACTGAAACAGGGTAGGTAGAGAAAAAAGCGTTGTTAGGAGAAATTGTTATGGACACGGTTATTTTGATTACGATATTAATTGTCCTTGTGGGACTTACTTTCGATTTTATTAATGGATTTCATGATATTGCAAACGCTGTTGCGACGTGTATTTCAACGCGAGCTTTGAAGCCGCGCGTCGCGATTTCAATGGCCGCTGTGATGAATTTTTTAGGGGCAATTTCTTTTACAGGTGTGGCAGAAAGTTTGACGAAAAGTATTGTGGATCCTTTCGCATTGCAGCACGGGGAATTTGTTGTTTTGTGCGGGTTAATTGCGGCCGTCATTTGGAATTTGCTTACTTGGCTAATTGGTATGCCGAGCAGTTCCTCTCACGCACTAATTGGGGCGATTGCGGGCGCTTCAATTGCATCGGCAGGATTTAGCGTTATTAATTTTGGCGGTTTTACGACAATTATTATTGCGCTCATCATTTCGCCAATTATTGGTTTTTCGGTCGGCTATTTGATTTATTCGGCGTTTAAATGGATTTTCAGAAACCGGAAGCGCGCGAAAACAAATCAGCGTTTTAAAGTCGCGCAAATTTTTACAGCGGCCATTCAGGCGTATGCCCACGGGACGAATGATGCGCAAAAAACGATGGGAGTCATTACACTTGCTCTTATTGCAGGAGGGCTCCTAAAAGAAACGGCGGGCGTTCCGTTTTGGGTTCAACTGTCCTGTGCGCTAGCGATGGCGATTGGCTCGTCAGTTGGTGGTTTTCGGATTATCAAAACCGTCGGCACGAAAATCATGCGTATTGAGCCTGTGACAGGCGTGGCAGCCGATATAAGCTCGCTTTCCGTTATCATGACAGCAACGCTCACGCACCTTCCCGTTAGCACGACGCAAGTTATCGATAGCTCGATTATGGGCGTCGGCACCGCGAATCACAAGAAAGAAGTGAACTGGCGGACGGGCAAAAACATGCTTGTTACATGGGTGATTACGCTTCCTATTGCAGGGGTACTCGCAGCGCTCGTTTACTGGGTGGCGGCTTTTCTTTTCTTATAAAAGGGAGTGTCTGCCATATTTTTGATGGACTTAAAGGAGATTCTATGCAGAAAAAAGACAAAATTGTTTTTTCATTAGTGATTATTTTAGGCTTGCTTTCCGCGTTTGGCCCGCTGTCGCTCGACATGTACTTGCCAGCGCTACCAGACATTGCAAACGACATGGGGATTGCAGCATCTATGGCACAGCTTAGCTTGACGGCCTGCATGATTGGACTTGCAACCGGCCAGCTCGTCATCGGCGCGCTTAGTGATGCTGTCGGTCGCCGAAAACCACTTCTCATTGGCGTATTTACATACTTTATCATTTCCTTTCTTTGTATTTTTACAGGCAATATCATTTTATTTATCCTACTCCGTTTTATCCAAGGATTTGCTGGTGGGGCTGGAAGTGTGCTGTCCCGGGCAATTGCGCGCGACTATTACGAAGGGAAAAATTTAACGCGGTTTTTCAGCTTTTTAATGTTAATTAATGGGCTTGGCCCGATTTTAGCACCGATAATTGGGAGCGGCATGCTGCTTGTGACAGACTGGCATGGGATTTTTATATTATTAACTGTAATCGGACTTGTCCTTTTCGTGTTATCGTTTTTCATGATTAAGGAATCGCTACCGCAAGCAGAACGCGAACAGGGCGGGCTAAAAGGAACGTTAGTGACGTTTGGCAAATTAATTCGCAGCGCTGATTTCATGCAGTTTGCCTTACCACAAGGCCTTTTAACGGGCATGATGTTTGCCTATATTGCGGCCTCGCCATTCGTTTTACAAAGTATTTATGGTTTATCGCCGCAAATGTTCAGCTTATGCTTCGCTTTAAACGGATTAGGTCTTGTTATCGCTTCCCAATTAGCGGGAATGTTCAGCATGCGGTATACTGAAGTTAGCGTTTACAAATTCGGCATCACACTCGCTGTTTTGGCTAGTCTAGCCTTGCTATTTTTACTCGCTTTTTTAGCCCCCGTAATGGTTGTTATTGTCGTGTTGTTCCTTGCAATCTCAAGCGTTGGGATCATTAACACGGTCGGAACCTCGCTCGCAATGCAAAGCCAAACAAAAAATGCAGGGAGTGCATCCGCGCTAATCGGTCTAATGGGTTTCCTTTTCGGCGGGATTGTTTCACCACTTGTAGGGCTTGGTAGTGGGAAAACAGGCCTTCCAATGGGACTTGTTATGCTAGGTTGCGCGCTCGCAGCCGTCTTCGTTTTCCTATTTTATCAGAAGGGACGAATCAAACATGAAAATTGAACACGTTGCAATTTGGGTGAAAGATTTAGAAGTTATGCGCCAATTTTATGAAAAATACTTCGAGGCCACTTCATCTGAAAAATACGTCAATGAAACGAAAGGCTTCGCATCTTATTTTCTGACAATGGCGTCTGATTGCCGAATCGAACTGATGACCCGTCGCGATATTGTTTCAGAAAAAGAAGGGGAACAATTTGGCTACGCGCATCTAGCCATCTCACTAGGCAGCAAGGAAAAGGTCGATCAATTTACCGAGATTTTTCAAAACGACGGATTTAAAATTGCAGGCCTGGCCCGAACAACAGGAGATGGTTACTATGAAAGTGTGATTTTGGATCCAGAAGGAAATACGATTGAATTAACGATATAAATTTCGAGGTGAAGAAAATGGAAATTAAAACAAATCCAATTGTTGTTGAAAAGTATAATTTTGAAACGAACGTGACAGAACAGACTAGCGGAGAAAACCAAATTAATGTGCAGCTAAATGAAGTTGAACCAGTTGGCGATGATAAATCGATTTTAGAAGCAGGTAAGATGTTTAAAATTGATGTGCCCTTTATATTAACACTCGACCGCTTCAAAATTGATGGACATATTAGCCGGATTATTCAAATTGTCGACTTTTTTGGTGCGGCAGAAGAGCTTGAAAAGCATTTAATGGCGGAACTTTCTGCGCCTTTAGTTGACTACATTAAACGCTTAACGTATGAAGTGACTGAAATCGCCTTTGATGAACCAGGCTTCCAACTTAATTTTGAATCGAACTGAGCCCGAGCAGGGGTTCAGTTTTTTTAGGAATTGGACTTGAATGTTAAACGTATTTTCGCTATGATGAAGGAAAGACAAGAACGGAGGGATAGTATGACAGAGAACGAAGAGCAAAAATTGTTTGATAAAGAAAAAGTCAAAGAAATTTCTGAAAAAGTCGGAGGAGCAGCAACAGATGCTGCTGGAAAAGCTGGCGAAGTTCTTGGAGATGCTGCCAAAATCGCAGTTTACGGGTCGCTTGAAGCGGCAAAAGTAATCGGTAAAACAAGTGGTTCCTTTCTAAAAGGCGTGAAACGTGGTTTTCAGAAAGATAAAGAATAAACAAGTCATTGTGAGGTTTGGGAAATCCTAAACCTCATCGATTTTATTTAGGGAGTTTTTTGTGTGATAGCTTATTTTTCAAGTTTAAATCCTGTCTTATTAGCTCTTTTAGCAGGTTTATTTACATGGGGGTGTACGGCGCTCGGAGCCGCACTCGTTTTTTTCTTTAAAGATCTTAATCAAAAAATGACAAATGTTATGCTCGGTTTTGCTGCTGGTGTCATGCTTGCTGCAAGTTTTTGGTCACTTTTAAGCCCTGCGATTGAACAAAGTGCGGATATGGGACGGTTTTCATTTGTTCCAGCGCTTGTCGGTTTTGTTTTAGGTGGCGTATTTTTAAGATTAGTTGACCGCATCATTCCGCATCTCCATCTAGGCTTTCCAGAAACGAGTAAAGAGGGTCCGAAAACAAAACTGCGTAAAAGCATTTTGCTCGTTTTATCGATAACGATACACAATATTCCAGAAGGAGCGGCAGTGGGAGTCGCTTTTGGAGCCGTTTTAGTCGGTGACACAGAAACTTTTGTTACGGCTGTTGTATTAGCTTTAGGAATAGGAATTCAAAATTTCCCAGAAGGAGCAGCTGTGTCTATTCCACTGCGCGGTGAAGGTTTAAGTCGCGCTAAAAGTTTCTGGTATGGACAACTTTCTGCTGTAGTGGAACCAATTTTCGCTGTTATCGGCGCATTGTTAGTCGTTTTTGTGACGCCAATTTTGCCATACGCGTTAGCTTTCGCTGCTGGAGCAATGATTTTTGTTGTGATTGAAGAATTAATTCCAGAGTCGCAAGTGGAAGGTTCAACGGATTTAGCCACTGCAGCAACAATGGCTGGCTTTGCGGTGATGATGGTTTTAGACGTTGCACTCGGATAAAAAAGTTTAAATTAATACTTTTAAAGAAAAATATGGTATACTTAATGATAGTGAACTTGTTCACAAACTATATAGATAGTTTTTTTGGAAACTTTGCTTTCCAATAACTATAAAAACACGAAAAAGCTCCCACTTTTCGTGTTTTTTTATTTGTGTGGCAAAACTGCCTTTAGCTCCTCTAAAATGGCCAATTGGAAACGATAATCTTCTTCAGTGCCGTGCAAGTTTGTCGAAAGTGACAGTTCACCGCGAAAAGTTGTAACCGCAACTTGGAAATAAGGCGCAAATTTGAGTGAACCCGAAATAAAAACGTCAGAAACCGTGATACCCCCAAAATCAAGCAATTTATCATCTATAATTCCCATATTGGTTAAACTCGTTTGTGGAATATTGTACCGCTTTTGCACTTGTTTTTTAAACACACGGTAGGGGAGAAACTTATAAATAAGTTCGAGTAGGTAAAATTTATGGAGTGGTTGCAAATCGCTTTTTTTCGCTTTGAAAATTTCTTTTTTCTTGAGTAAAGTAGTTTCCAAGCTTTCAAAATCGCTACCGCGAAATGAAAAAGTTAAATTGGCCGTTAAATTTGTGATGTCAGGCGTTTTTTTGGTAAACTTTCGCAAATCAATTGGGCAGTCGATGTCAAGTTCTGCGGTGTGCAACTTGTTGTGCAAGGCGATGCTAAACGCGGTGACTAGACAGTCGTTTATTGTCACCCCGTGGTTTTTGGCGTAGGCTTTTAACCAAGAAAATGATTCGTTTGAAACTTTAACGCGTAAAATATATGGGTGCGAATCGTCACCTTTTAGCGGGTAATTTGGATTTTTTGAAGGGCTTGGAGTGATTTTATCTGTTAAAAAATGCCATTTTTGAGCAAGCGAGAAGTTTTGAAAAACTTGATTCAAACTTCTGGACGGGGCTTCTTTTTTTATGGTGAAATCTGGATTTTGAACTAGTTTTGTGTAAAATTCGGCGAGTAAATATAAAAGCTGTTTAAAGCCGGCGCCGTCAGCGAGCATATGATTTAAAATGATGACAAGATTATCTTTTTGTGAAGTACGAATGACCGTCACCCGAATTTGTGGGCCCGTTAAAATATTTAATTTTTTAGTTAGTGCCTGTTGAATGACGGGGTTAGAGTCTTCTGTTTCGATAAGCGAAATGAAATTTTGGGCAGAGAAATCAGCTTCCACCCACTTGGCGCTAGTTTTAGTCTGTTGAAACTTACAAAATAAATGTGGCAATTTATTCCCCAATAAGCGGATTGTTTTTTCAAGAAGCATCAAATCTAGGTGCCCCTCCACTTCTAAATAAGCATGTAAATGATGATCATTTTTATGGTTTTCGCTTGAAATAAGATGTTTAATATCGGAACTTTCCGCTTTGTAATGTGGCATAAATGATTCCCCCTTGTTTGCCAATTTTCCCATTATAGCAAGGCTTTAAACGTTTTTTATAAAATTACTTTGACACATAGAGTAATTCATGTTAAACTAAGTTTATCAAATTAACTCTATGTGATAGAGTAATGCGTGGTAGAGTAATTTTGGAGGTGTTCAAAATACGAAGCGACATTTTGCGTGGCCACGTGGATTCGATTATTTTACGTATATTAATGGATGGTGATTCTTACGGTTATGAAATCTCAAAAGAAATTAGTGACCGAACGCGTGAGAAATTTCAAATTAAAGAAGCCACTTTATACGCAGTTTTTCAAAGGCTGGAGAAAAAGGGGTTCATCAAAAGTTATTATGGCGATCGAAGCCACGGCGGAAAAAGAAAGTATTACACAATTACAGCTCGTGGAAAAATGTATTTAGACGAAATGATAGTGGAATGGAAAGAAATCAAGGAAATTATGGCAGTATTTTTGGAGGAGAGTGCAAATTGAGAAGAATTTATGAGTTTGTAGACAAGATTTTTGATGACGTACCGAACAGCGACCGAGCTTTACAAGTAAAAGAAGAGATTTTACTAGACATGGAAGAAAAAGTATATGATTTAATGGAGCAAGGAAAATCGCAAGAAGATGCCATCAACAAAGTATTAGTGGATTTTGGCGATATTGATGAAATCAAAGCAGAACTTAAAATCGGCGGCAGTAAAAAGCTAGCTTATGCAAGACTGAACTTAGATTTCGCCATTTGGGGAAGCATTTTATTCATCGCATTATTTATCTTTATTAACGTTTACTATACGCCAAACACAATTTGGTTTGTATACCCGACATTTGGCATTTTATGGTGGCCGCTATCGATGTTTTATTACTGGCACCGTAAGAAGGAGGAATTAAAATAATGGACAAAAGCACAAGAGGCTTCTTATTTATAAGTTGCTGCTTTATCATCGGTTTTCTGATTTTGCTAAATTTTCTAGTATTTCCGGGAGAAAACTGGTCAATTTATACAGCCGTTTTACTACTTTCACCAGCATATTTCTTTTTAGCAGACGGAAGCAAGCATTTGAGAAGCTATTCGCTCGTCACGAGTGTACTCATCATTGCCGTTTTAGCACTAACAAACTACTTTGAATCACCCGAATATGCTTGGATTTTATTCGCGATTCCTGCGATTCTCGCGTGGCCAATCATTATTTTTGGAGGAAAATATAGCGCCAAATTTGGTTACTCCTTCCTAATGAGTACGCTACTCGTCTTATGTTACATTGGCTTAAACATTTATTTCGAGCCGCGGTTCCCGTTTAGCATCTTCACCACTTTCGCGATTTACTGGTGGCCGCTATCTGTCGCACTCGCAAGATTCCCGCGTGCCTTTTCAGTTATTGGAACGATTTGGCTAACATTATTTTTTATCGTAACCAATTTTGTGACAACCGATGTGATTTGGTGTGTCTATCCTGTTTTCGCCGTATTATTTTGGCCACTATCGATGTTTTTCGCGCGCCACATCTTTACCTATTCCATTTTATGCACGATGTTAGTTAGCGCGTTCTTCATTGTTGTGAATTGGCTAACTACGCCAGAAATAATTTGGGCTATTTATCCCATTTTTGCAGTCATCTGGTGGCCGCTATCGATATACTTCTTTGTATATCGGCGCCGAAATGTGAAACAGAAATTTTCATAAGCTACCTAAGAACCGTCCTTTTGGATGGTTTTTATTTTGAAATATCGTGATAAATGAAAAAAACGTTTTTTTTTCATTTTCTTCTAATCTTTGAGTGATATACTCAAACGGTAACTATCATGAGAAAGTGAGAAAATTATGTTTAAAAATAAAAAAATTTGGATTGGGATTAGTTTTTTATGTGCGCTCTTTATTATGGCTATTTTATTTAAATCATCATCTGAAACTTACGAACAACAAACGCTTATTCCTTTTTTAGATCAGATTCTAGCAGGGCGACCGTTTGAAAATATTTTATCGCATATTTCATTTACATATGCGGGATCAGAAGTAAGTATTGCTGTAAAAGGCTACAGTGGATTCATTGAGTTTTTCCTTCGAAAAGGGGCTCACTTCTTTACTTATTTTATTATGGGAGGGGCTTTATTTCTCGGCGTGCGCGGCGTGACAAAGCAAAACAAATGGGCTTTTCCAGCTGGTCTCATTATTCCGCTCATTTTTGCCTCAACTGATGAGTACCATCAATATTTAACAGGCGGGCGAACACCGCTTTTGCAAGATGTAATGCTTGATTTTGTAGGGGCAACAATTGGAGTTGTGACCACCTTTTTTGTATTAAAACAATTGGAACATAAACGAAATTTAAAGAAAGAGGCCAACTAAGTTGACCTCACAAACTCTAAATTTAAGTAAAACAAAACGCAATCACACCATACCTGGACTGAGGACAAATGGTAAGATTTTAGGCAAAGCCGAGTACCGCACCGGAGCGTATTTGTATACGTGAGGAGTGGAACGCAGGTTTTAACGACGAAGATTGCCGTTTGTCCTCAGTCCAGAGGCCAACTAAGTTGGCCTCTTTTTTAATACATAGATTCGATGACAGGTTTTAATTTATCGATGACCAAACTGCTGCCACCACGACCTTTAACATCTTCTATCATGCCCAGGATTAAATAGTTGGGATTTTCTGCGTCGAAGGCATATAAAAAGCCGTTTTCAAGGCCATCTTCGCCTTGTTTTTGTTTTAATTCGGCTGTGCCCGTTTTAGCAGCAATTTTATGACTGGAATTTAATTTGTGGGCGGTGCCATTTGGATCCGATACTGTTTTAATAAGCGCATCTTTTACAAGATTTGCCGATTCTGCTTTGATGGCTTGTTTAGATTCAGCTTGTTTTGCATCGCTGGCTAATTTTGGATAGACCATTTTACCGCCATTCGCAATGGCCGTGTAGGCGACCGCTTGTTGAACAGGACTCATGAGCAATTCGCCTTGCCCGTATGAGGTGTCGGCTAATAAAATGTCGGAGTTTAATCCATCATTTGAAATTTGTGCGGGCTCCATTGAAAACGGTAAATCGAATTCTTGGTCAAAATCAAACTTTTTGAGACCAGTCGTCAAGCGATCCTTGCCAATTTCAAGGCCTTCTTGCGCAAAATAAATGTTGTCCGAATAGACGAGGGCGTCTGTCATGTTGACCGATGGCTTTTCATGAACGCGTGTCACAAAATAATTGCCCCATGAAGCGTCTTTTTGCCACTTAAGGCCATCAATTTGGCGTGTTTTATCTGGTGTTGTGACACCTAAGTCTAAGCCGATTCCCGCCGTAATCGTTTTAAACGTAGAACCGGGAGCGTAACGTGTCGCATAGCGCGCTAAAAACGGCGTGCGCTTGTCTTCGCTATATTTTTTGTAGTCGCTAGCGGAAATTCCAGCTGCCATTTTGTTTGCATCATATGAAGGTGTGCTAACGAGCGCTAATAAATCGCCACTTTGAGGGTTAATCATCGTGACCGCGCCAGCTTCATTTCCAAGGCTATCAAACGCTTTTTTCTGAATATCAGCGTCGATTGTTAGGTGAACGGGTTCACCGTCTTTACGTGCTACTTTTTGCAGTGTAGATTCTTGTTTGGTGCGGTCGTTAATAATTTTAATTTCGCCACCGTTTTTACCGCGGAGCTTTTTATCATAATAGCGTTCAAGACCCGTTTTTCCAATGATATCGCCAACATTTAACTGCGGATTTTTCTCAATATCTTCGGCGCTTACTTCACCGACGTAACCAATTAGATGGGCAGTCGCTTGGTTTAGCGGATAAGTTCGGAGCTCTTTTTGGGCATAGGCAAGGCCGGTTGATTCGGGTAAGTTGCCACTCAAAATGGTCTTGATGGGAACGAAACTATCAGCTTTAACCCATTTTTGTTCCAAAGCGTGGTTAATCTCTTCTGCTGGAACGTCAAGTTTTTGGCTAATGGCCATGATATTTTGCGTTTTTTCATCGCCTTCCCCAAGCTTTTCAGGGACCACACCTGCTTCATTGAAGTTGCCGATTGTCGCCAGTTTTTTCTGATTTCGGTCGAGAATATCGCCGCGTTTCGCTTCATCTGTCACAAGTCTAACTTTGTCATCTTTCACCATTCCAGGAAAAACAAGAGCGGGCACCCAGTCCACTTTCCATTCCTCATCTTCCTTAGAAATAGTCGATTTATAACTTTGGGTTTTGAGTTTTCCGAGGCTTGTTTGCATGTTTAAATCATAGGTCAAGTCATAAGTACGACTGTTCTCGCCTGGTGTAACTTGCAAGTTGTCCACTTGAACATCTTTGACCCCAAGACCACCAAAAACCGTGGTGTACTTTGTTTCCAAATCTTTTTTTGTGAAGTCTACGGCTTTTAATGATTTGGAAGTTACATATGTATCAAGCTTCGCATAGTTTTCCCGCGCAATTTGATTGGTGAACGCCACTGCCGCGTCTTTCGCTTTTTTATCCGCTGATTTATTTAACACGATAAAAAATGTGATTCCTCCGGCAATAAGTAACACGGCAAGAGCCGAAATGCCAATTATCCACCATTTCTTTCTACTAGTATTCATTTTTTTATCACCTCTATGAAAATTATTTTACATTTTATTCTTGCTCATGTCATACTTTTTTCTTATTTTATTGATAAATTGGAAGAATAAGAAAGGATGATGACTTTATGGAAGAACAAAATCAGATTACGTACTCTACAAAAACGCCGCAAAACAAATGGAAGATAGCGACGATTATTATTAGTGTATGTTCCATTATTGTAATTGCAATTTTAAGTTATATGCTCGTAACAACAAATACAGGAAATGATATGAACGGAACAATGCAACAACAAAATGGTGGTCCAGGCAACTTTGGTCAACAAAATGGAACGAGCCAAGAAGGCATGACACCGCCTGATGCGAATTCTGGTGCGACGCAAGACGGAGGAAGTTCAGACTCAGGAAATTCGAGTGATAGTAGTGATTCGTCCACATTTTAATAATTTTAATATAGCAGAATTGTGCATGAAAAAAGTAGTATTTTCCTAATCTTTAACAATTCTTATATGTTTTCAGTCTCTTTTTTTGATAATTTATTGTAAGATAAGGGTATCAAAGGATACTTGGAGTTAAAAATAGAGGTGAAAAATATGGCAAGACATGCTGAGCATAAGAAAGTTAGGAAAGGTCGCGTTTTTGGCACAATTCTGCTTTTGCTAGTTTTAGTACTATTAGTTTTTGGAGTTGTAGGCTTTTTTCAATATAAATCCAGCTTAAAAGAAGCGGAAGCAGACAATGCGTTAAAGGAATTTACATTTAATGGTGAGAAGCCTTCTGGTGATAGTGTAAACATTCTATTTATCGGTAGTGACTCGCGAGGTGAGGATCAAGGTCGTTCAGATTCACTAATGATTGCGCATTATGACAAAAAGAAGAAAGAGCCTAAAATTGTTTCGCTTATGCGCGATACATATGTAGATATTCCAGGACATGGCAAAAATAAAATCAATGCGGCTTATTCCTACGGTGGGCCAGAACTTGTGCGTCAAACGGTTAAGGAAAACTTCGGAATTGATTGCAATTACTACGTTGTGACAAGTTTTGAAAGCTTCCCGAAAGTCATTGATACGCTTTCGCCAGATGGGATTGAAATTGACGCGGAAAAAGATATGTCACAAAATATTGACGCTAACATAAAAGCCGGCAAGCAAAAAATGGACGGTCATACACTCCTTCAATATGCTCGCTTTAGAAAAGATGAAGAGGGCGATTTTGGACGGGTAAGACGCCAACAACAAGTGCTTGCGGCTGTGAAAGATCAGGCGATTACGGCAACGAGCGTGTTTAAATTACCGAGCGTGCTCGGCACTGTGCAAGGCTACACTACAACGGATTTACCGACTTCTCTTGTGCTTAAAACGGGGCTGGACTTCGCACTTGGCAGAACGTCTGACTTGGAGACACTCACAGTTCCTGTGAAGGGCACTTGGGAAAATCAGCGCATTTCGGGCGCTGGGGCGGTGCTGCGAATTGATATTGCGAAAAACGCAGCCGCGATTCAAGATTTCATCAAATAGGAGGTTATCATGAAACCTGAAATTGTCAAACAAGGGGATAAATTGATTTTTCGTGCGGTGCAAACAATTGATGCGCCGATGACTTCTTGCTTTGAGCTAGTATCTACGACGGAAGGTCTCGGAAAATGGTTTGCTGAACTCGAAATGGGGCAGCTTTCAGCGGACGGCTATTTGCTTTTTAAAATGACGGAAACCGAAAAAATTGAAATGCCTATTTTAGAATTCGAGGAAAATGTGGCGCTTGGTTTTGCTTGGGATAACGATGCGGTCTACTTTCGTTTTGCCCCGTTAAGCGAAAATGAAACGCAGCTTATTTTCACCGAAGAAATCGTGCAAGTAACCGATCATACGCCGCGCGACTTGGCTGGCTGGACAATCTGTCTTGATGCGTTCAAAAAAGCGCTTGAAGGTGAAGAATTTACGTTTGATAAAGCCTATTCTGACGTTTTGTATGAAGAATATCGAAAAAAATTAGTGGAGTGGCTTAATTAAGTCGCTTCACTCTTTTTTATTCCCAATCGTTCTCTTCCTATTAGGCGTGTTTATTTTGCAAAGTCCTGCAAAAAATTTAAAAAAGTATTTAAGTTCATGTATAATGGGTAAAGACAACATGAAAGGGAGTGGAAATTTTGAAAAAATGGAACTGGACTAGGATATTAGCCATTTTCGTACTTGTAACTTTATTAGTGTCAATTGTCTACGCTACGGTTAACTTAATTTTAACACCAGCCGACGCTTATCTTGGCGAAGGAGAAAAAACGCGCGGAGATTACACATTAATGATTTTACAATGTATTCTTGGTGTTGTCGTGCTCTTTTTACCATCTATGTTAAGTAAAAGAATGAAGTTCGAAATACCTGATGCGATGTATATTGTCTTTATAATTTTCCTTTATTGCGCTATTTATTTAGGTGAGGTACAAAGTTTTTATTACTTAATTCCAAATTGGGACACGATTTTACACACGTTTAGTGGTGCGATGCTCGGGGGACTTGGTTTTTCTATCGTCAACTTGCTAAACAATAACGAAAATGTTTCGTTAAACATGAGCCCGTTTTTCGTGGCACTGTTCGCGCTTAGTTTTGCAGTATTCCTTGGTGTTTTATGGGAATTCTATGAGTTCGGAGCCGATTCATTAGGCATGAACATGCAAAAAACAATGCTTGAAAATGGGACGCCGCTTGAAGGACATGCTGCAGTTGCGGATACAATGGGTGACCTATTTGTAGACTTCTTAGGTGCGCTCGTCATTTCGATAATTGGCTATATTTCGATACGCAAGAAAAAAGGCTGGATGTCGAAATTTGAATTTAAAAAAGTAGTCAAAAAATAACGGTTAGATGGCAAATGGTGAACTTCAAAATCTCTGAAGTTTACCATTTGCCTATTTTATAATGGGCACCTTTTTATCCGCTTTGCGAAGGATTTTGTTTAGAAATCTTGTTCACGTGGTAGTGATGCAAATAACGAGGGAAGGTGACCAAAATGAAACAAATCGTATTAAAAGCTAGACCTACAGGCAAACTGAGCGCAGATTTATTTGAGACAAAAGAAGTTCGTTTAAATGGCCTGCATGACGGGGAGTTACACTTGCAACTTGTTTACCTTTCTGTTGACCCCTATTTGCGCGGCAGAATGAATGCGGACTCGTCGAATATGCCACCATTT
Organism: Listeria sp. ILCC797; assembly: GCF_900186185.1. NCBI lineage: Bacteria > Bacillati > Bacillota > Bacilli > Caryophanales > Listeriaceae > Listeria > Listeria sp. ILCC797. The sequence goes on along the minus strand of NZ_FYBS01000004.1, from coordinate 102,084 downwards.
AAAATTGGGCAGCCTATGAAAAGCAGCGGCGTTTTGCGTGTGGTTCGCTCCGCTAGTCGCGATTTTGCGGAAGGCGATTTTGTGGTGGGGCAAGTTCCGTGGCAAGAGGAAGTCATTCTTTCTGAGGGGAAAGTGCGCAAAATTGATACGAGCGTTATTTCGGCGAAAGCGTATCTAGGCGTAATAGGAATGACTGGGCTAACGGCTTATTTTGGCTTACTCGATATTGGACAGCCAGAGAAAGATGAAACGGTTGTTGTGAGTGCGGCGGCGGGGGCAGTTGGGTCTACGGTCGGTCAAATTGCTCAAATTAAGGGCGCTCACGTAATTGGTATTACCGGTACGGACGATAAAGCGCGCTATTTAGTCAAAGAGATTGGGTTTAATGCGGCGGTGAATTATCGTGATCCGAATTTTGCCGAAAACTTGAAGCGGGCGTGTCCGAACGGAATTGATGTTTATTTTGAGAATGTTGGCGGCGAAATTAGTGACACTGTCTGGCCGCTCCTCAACAATTTTGCGCGTATTCCGGTGTGTGGTACGATTTCGAATTACAACTTGCCGGCAGAAGAAGATGTGGGGCCTCGCATTCAGCGCTATTTGATTCAAGCGAATGCGCGTATGCAAGCTTTTTCCGTGACAAATTATCAGGCGGATTATAAAGAGGCGACGAAACAGCTTGTTAAGTGGCTTGAGGAAGGGAAACTCACGCATAAGGAAACAGTTTTAAAAGGCTTTGACCAAATTGTTCCGGCATTTCTTTCATTATTTGAAGGGAAAAATATCGGGAAAATCATTGTGGAAATGGCCTAGCACTTGCTGGGCTTATTTTTAAGGAGGAAATTATGGCTTACGTTGATTTATCGCATACAATTGGGGGGCGCTCGCCTGTTTATCCGGGGGACAGTGCGACAAACATTGTGCAAACTCGTTTTTTTGAAAAAGATGGTTATGTGATTCATGAAGTGGAAACGAATTTGCATGTTGGAACGCATGTTGATATGCCGATGCACCTTGTGCCAGATGCTCGTTTTGCGGCGTCTTTTCCGGTCGAAGCATTTACTGGGAAGGCCGTCTTATTTGATGTGCGCGGGCTGTCAGAAATTGACTGGCAGACTCAATTTGAGTGCGTGAAACCGGGCGACATCGTTTTGTTTTACACGGGATTTGATGCTTATTACGGCGAAGAAAAATATTATACGCAGCATCCGATTTTAACGGAAAATTTGGCGAAGATGCTTGTGGAAAAGCAAATCAAGATGGTCGGAATCGACACCCCCTCGCCTGATTTTGCCCCGTTTATCGTGCATCAAACGCTACTTGCGGCAGGCATTTTTATTTTGGAGAACCTAACAAATTTACACGCCTTACTTTCAGCTCCCGAAGTCGAATTGCATGCGGTCCCGCTCAAAATTGAGGCTGAGGCAAGTATCGTTCGCGCGTACGCAAAAATCTAGTTTTAATCCAAATATATGACAAACCTAAAAATTGATAGTATGCTTTTTAAGAAGGGGGGATGTCAACATGAAGAAATTCGCACAGGAATTTAAAGATTTTGCACTGAAAGGAAATGTGCTCGATTTGGCAGTCGGTGTTGTAATCGGGGCTGCATTCGGAAAAATTGTGGCTTCGCTTGTCGACAACATTATTATGCCACTTGTTGGGATGATTTTAGGCGGTGTCAGCTTTGAAGACTTGCACGTTGTTGTAGGCTCTGCGGACTTAAAATACGGGTTGTTCATTCAATCTGTTGTTGATTTTGTCATCATCGCGCTCTCACTATTTATTTTTATCAAAGTCCTGATTGGTCTCTCGAAGCGTCGCGGCGAAGAAGAGGCAGAAGCACCAGTAGAAATTACCAAATCGGAAGAATATTTAAAAGAAATTCGCGATTTGTTGCAAAATAAGAAAGAGGTTTAACTTACATAAACGAGGTCACTCCTTTAGGAGTGACCTCGTTTTTTAGATTGAATTACATGAATCACACGTTCAAAGTCTTTTTTCGCTACTGGCGTATTTTGGTTGCCGTAAAGCCAATTTTCATAGGTTGTTGTTAGTTCTTGGAAGCCGTCAAGTTTTGCGCGTGCTGCAAAGGCAGATAATGTTTCGCTCGGTTCGCGAATGTATCCGTAATTTTTAAGCAGGTGTAGCAATTTGAGGTAGCTCGTTTCGAAAGTCCATTTTTCTTTTTGAATAGCACGCTTAAACCAGAAAAGCTGAATTTGTTTGCGGAAGATGAAAATCATCAAGGCAATCAAAACGGTTGTGCCAAAAATGCTCCAGAAAATCAGTCGCGGGTTGATGGCTGTTTTTTCAGTAGAAGTCGTATCTTTTTTTGTTTGAGTTTGTCCCGTATCCGTTCCTTGCTCGGCGTTTTTACGTTGTTCAGTGGTTTCTTCTTGAGCGCCTTTTTGCGTGTCCTCAGAACTACTTGGTGCGTCGCTTGTCACTTGACGCTCTTCAGTTGAATCAATGAATTCTTCTGGGTTTTGGAAAGTTGCTGTCGGTTCAAATGGTACCCAGCCTGTTCCCGGGAAATAGACTTCTGGCCAAGAATGGGCGTTATTATTTTTGACGGAATAGAGCGTTTTATTGTTTTCGCTACGAATTTCATCACCAGAAGTAAACCCTTTTGAAAAACGTGCTGGAATGCCGAGCGTACGTAGCATAACGACCATTGAGGTAGAAAAATTATCACAGTAACCGACTTTCGTTTCAAACAAAAACTGATCGACATAATCCGCATCTTGCGGTGTTGTTTTGGCATCTTCCGTACTGTATCTGAATCCACCTGTGAAACTTAAATAGTTTTCAATTGCTTTCACTTGGTCATACGTTGTGTCCGCATTTTTTGTTACTTTTTCCGCTAGATTGCCCACACGTTTTGGCAATTCAGTTGGAAGTTGCGTATAAGCCGCCAAAAATTGGTCGGAAAGCTCGTTGAATTTCGCCGCTTTCATCAATTTTAGATCGTAAACGGGCTCAGCCACGCTCATCGAATAGCTCCTAATTTTCGCCGCAGGAGTCACTTTTTCGGTACTATCGGAAAGGGCAAAAGTCACTTCTTTACTGTTAAAAAAGGAATGTGTTCCATATGTGTAGACGAGATAATCGTTCGCGTTATCAAATTGGACGTCGAGCGTACTTTCCTTTGATTGATACTTGTCCGCTAACGCTAACGGGAAAGCTTCGGCGTCTTTGAAGTTTTCTACGTCAGTACGATTAGAAGTTGCCCAACCACGTCCAGTGTAGGCGCGTTTCGTCTCCACGCGGTAATAATGTTCTTTTTCAGCCCATACTTGGAAAACTTGCGAATGATCAGGCTTTAAAGCGCCGCCAAGTTCGGAGTCGTCCTCACTATAGCCGACCGTACGTGTTGTATTCATACCAAGTGATTCGCGAATATAGGGAACCGGATCATTAAAAACCGGTTTTTGCTGTGGGAACAGCAAGGCGCTACCTAAAAATACCCCTAAAAGTGCAATAAGGGCCACGTGATAAAATATCGGACGCTTTTTGTCTGTCAATCCGCTTAATCGATTCGGCGTCTCCAGTCGTTTGGACAGCGCAAAATGAAGCAGCAAGAAGCCAATAATGACGGTTCGCACTAAAGCCATTTGACCGGCGTATTCAGTAAATGTGTTGACGACGGCGATGTAGGCCACGGTTAACGCAAGCACGCTCATAATCCGCTGTTTTTTCAAAAGTGTAAAGCTTGTAATGTAGTTAAGAAGCCAAATGGCGACAAAGAAAATGAGTGTGATGAACGCCATGCTAATATCGTAGGCGTTGAAAGCAAATAGGTCGCGGAAGCCAGACTGAATAATTTGCACGAACGTGCTTAAAAAGCCGAGTTCAAATGGATGTCCGTCATTGAAGTAAATCCCCATCAAGAAGTAAATGAGCAAAAGATGGAGCGGTAAGGTCGCATAAAAGCGCCAGCCGAGGAAAAACATGCCAAGTGAAAGCGCGACGTAAATAATCATGTAGAGCGGGTTGGTTAAATTTGTAAGGAAAATGAACGGATAAACCCATTCTGAAATGAGCAAGATGGACAAAATGTAGAGGATAATCGTCAGCAACTTTGCACGCATCACACGCCACCCCCCGACTCAAGCGAATCTTTCCGCAAGTAAATAGCGTTTTGGGAGAGCTCTTGTTTGTCTAAAATGGAGATTAGCGTCATTCGCCAATTGGACTTACTTGCCACCTGAAGTAGCGCATTTGAAATGACCGGCGCAAAAATAAACGCGTCCTTCTGCCATTTTAGTAGCGCCTGCAATTCTTGCATTAAAACCGCTTCATCAAGCGGCTCCAATTCAGCAAACACATGGGACATCTCAGCGATGCGATTTTTATCACGGCTAAAGTCAAACGAACGGCCATTTTCGCCTAAGATGGTGATGCGCACTTCAGCGCCGTCTTCGAGCATTTTACGCGAAAAAGAATAAGCCGCACGTAAGGCGTGTTCAAAATTTTCATGGACGCTACCGAAAAAAATAATTTGCATTTTATGCGCGCTACTATTTTCAAATTCACGTGTCATCATCGTGTTTGTTTTGGCCGTACTTTTCCAGTCAATCCATGTCATTCTGTCACCGGGAATGAATTCGCGCAAACTGTGAAGAGAGTCGTTCTTATGCAAAGTCCAGTACGGCGCGTTTGCATCTCGGTCAGGATTCGCCGCACCAAGTTTTTGCAAAATATTCGGAAAGTAAGTTGGATAAATCGTCACATGCTCTTCCTCACCAATTTGCGAGCTCCGTTCAATTAAACCAAATGCGTCACTTGTTTCAGCCGTGATGGTCGAAAAAGTGTGACGTCCTCGTGTTGCACGAAATGGTTTAATGGCGACTTCAACATTTTTTTTGAAAAAAGGATAGAGGGTTTGTTGGCGCGCATGATGGGCACCAAAAGAAGCTGGTATTTTTTGTTCAATAAGCAAATAGCCAACCGGAAATCGACTTTTACGACTAAAATGAAGCTTCATTTGCACAAAATCCCCGTCAAAATATTCCTTTTTTGGAAAAACACGATGAACGTGCCAATTTTTAAGACGATACACCGCCGAAAAAATTAAAAAGAGCATGACAATTGAAAAGAAATATGTTAAAAACCAGCTCGCTGTATCACCTTGAAATAAAGTGTATGTAATAAGCGCCGCATAGAGGAGGAGAAGCATCAACCACCTAGAAAAAAGCAGCAGCCTAGTTCTAAGCATGAGAAGACCTCTTTTCAACTGGAATTGGAACGGAATTTAGCACATCTTGAATGACATCAGCTTGCTTGACAGCTTGATAAGTCGCTTCAGGCGTGAGTAACAACCGATGTTCAAAAACAAATGGCGCCAAATATTTAATATCATCAGGCATGACAAATTCGCGTCCTTTAAGAAAGGCATAACTTTTAGCTGCCATCATCATCGCAATCGTTCCACGCGGACTAACGCCAAGCGAAACCGCAAAATGGGCACGAGTCGCATGGACCAAATCCACAATATATTGCTTCAATTCCGTACTAATTTGTGTCGCTTGACTTGCTTTTTTTAAACTTAAAAGATCGGTTAAATGAATCACTGCTTCCGCTTCCAGCAGAGTGTCCTCGCTTTGTTTCTCAGAAAGAAGCGCAAGTTCTTCCTCCGCGCTTGGGTAGCCCATTTCAATTTTCAAAAGAAAACGGTCGAGCTGTGCTTCAGGTAGCGTATACGTTCCTTCATATTCAATCGGATTTTGTGTGGCCATAACAAAAAACGGGTCAGCAAGTGGTCTTGTAACCCCATCAACCGTAACGCTTTTTTCAGCCATGCCTTCTAATAGGGCGGCTTGCGTTCTAGGCGCGGTGCGATTAATTTCATCAGCTAAAATGATGTTCCCCGTAATCGGTCCCGGACGAAATTCAAATTCGCGTGTTTCGGGATTAAATACGGAAATACCTGTCACGTCAGAAGGCAACAAATCAGGCGTAAACTGGATGCGCTTGAAATTCACATCTACTGATTTAGCAAGCGTGCGCACAAGCATTGTTTTTCCAACGCCTGGAACATCTTCAATTAAAACATGCCCGCCAGCAAAAAGTGCCGTTAAACTTAATTCAATAACGTGGCGTTTTCCCACGATAACTTTTTCAACTTCGGAAATAATTTGCTCAATTTGATTAAATGGTGAAGTCATTACAAAGGCCCCCATTTCATTTTTACTAATAAAATAAGTATATGCTACTATGATATTGATGTAAAAGAATTTTAATTTAATTTTTTCTAAAGATTTTTTTAAACAGAATAGGTGTTGCTTGTACGCTTAAAAACCTTTAAAATGGTATAGAAGAAAATGAATGAGAAGAGGCTGAATAATGACGAAGAAATCCATTTACGGATTAACGTTTGATGATTTAACGGAATGGTTTTTAGACAAAGGACAAAAGAAATTCAGAGCGACACAAGTGTGGGAATGGCTTTATCGTAAACGTGTAGGCTCATTTGATGAAATGACGAATGTCCCGAAAGAAAGCATTGAAATTTTGAAAGAAAACTTTGTCTTAAATAATCTAGAAGAACAAATTGTGCAAAAATCAAATGATGGCACAATCAAATATTTATTTAAATTAGAAGATGGCAACTTAATTGAAACGGTGCTTATGAGTCATGAATACGGCTTATCGGTCTGTGTTACGACACAAGTCGGCTGTAATATCGGCTGTACGTTTTGTGCAAGCGGACTTTTAAAGAAGCAACGCGACCTAGACGCAGGGGAAATCGTATCGCAAATTATGAATGTGCAGCGCTACTTAGACGAGCGTGATAATGACGCCCGCGTAAGTCATGTCGTCGTGATGGGAATCGGCGAACCGTTCGATAACTACGACAATGTCATGAGCTTTTTGCGCGTTGTGAATCACGACAAAGGGCTTGCAATTGGCGCGCGCCACATCACCGTTTCAACCAGTGGACTCGCACCGCGCATTAAAGATTTCGCAAACGAGGACTTCCAAGTCAACCTGGCCGTTTCCTTACATGCACCGAACAACGATATTCGGACGAAAATCATGCGAATTAATCGGACGTTCTCGATTGAAACGCTCATGGAAGCAATCGAATATTATATCGAGAAAACCAATCGCAGGGTAACCTACGAGTATATTATGTTGCGTGATGTCAATGACTCCAGACAAGAAGCGCAAGAACTCGCCAATTTACTCAAAAACCATAAAAAGCTCGCCTATGTCAATTTAATCCCGTACAACCCAGTCGATGAGCACAATCAATACGAACGAAGCAAAAAAGAAGACGTCCTCGCTTTCTATGACGTCCTGAAAAAGAACGGCATTAATTGCGTTATCCGCCGTGAACACGGCACCGATATTGATGCTGCATGCGGTCAACTTCGCAGCAAACAAATTAAACGCGTCGGCATTCGCGAACGTATGCGCGAGAAAAAGGCGCTTGAAAACCAATAAATAAGATTACCACCCTTTAAAAGTTGAATTTTGAAGGGTGGTTTTGTTTTGGAGATGCTGCTTCTGGCTTTGTGAACAGTTTAGGCAGTATTTTTGGCGCGATAGCTTTCTATTTTAATGAAGGAGAGAAACTTTAATAGCTTTGTTTTTAGACACTTATACTGGCTATAGGAAGTCTATTTTATTGGACATGTTAACGAGGCAGAAGAAGAGTATCGAGCGAGAGTTCAAACTGAAATCGAAAACATAACCTGTCCACGTCTTGAATTAGTTTTTGACCAGAAAAATTAACTCTTGAAAGCTGCTGATAAAGTGTTATAATGGATATATTTCAAAAGCAAGTTAATAAGGGAGTGCCAAAAGTGGAAGTAACTTTTTTTGAAGCAGCGAGGAATTGTGCAAGTAAGGTTGCTGAGGTTATTAAATTTGATAAAAATGATGCGTTTGAAGCTAAAGTTGTGACATCTTATTTATTTGGGATGCTTACGATGCTTGGCTCGGAGATGGATGCCGATGGAAGTGAAATTCAGGCGAGCTTAGTCGCGGCGTTAGTTCATAATTTTCATTTTAGCGAGCAAGAAGCAGCTAAATTATCGAGTCACGCGATTCACTGTACAGAGAAAGCAAAACACCCAACGCAGTTTACGGTGATTGGACGCGGTTTAGAGGGTTACGTTGATTACTACAAAACGGGTGAATATAAAGAAATTCAAGAAGATGTTTCAAGCATCTTTGACATCGTGCGAGAGTGTCAACGAGAAAATATACAACAAGCTAGGTGAGGCAATCATCTAGCTTTTTTTGTTTAAAAGGAGCAGGTTTTATGCTGAAATTAAAACGGCTTTATGAACCAGCGGAAACAGAAGATGGTTACCGCATTTTAGTTGACCGACTATGGCCGAGAGGGGTTTCAAAGGAAAAGGCGAAACTAGATGAGTGGGCGAGAAATATGGCGCCGTCAAATGAAATCCGGACAGACTTTCATCATCAGAAGATGGATTTTCAAGCGTTTAAGGAAGGCTATTTGGCGGAGCTTTCAGGGAATCAATTCCGGATGGCTTTTTTAGACAAAGTGAGAAAAGAACTTGAAAAAGGAAATGTGACTTTTTTATTTGCGGCGAAAAGTGAAGAGGAGAACCATGAGCGGGTGCTTTTAGAATGGGTTTTTGAAAATCTATAATTGACAATGAGAATCATTATCACTATAATCGAAGTAATGAATCGGCAAATTATAGGAGGAAAATGGATGATTATTGTTACTAACACAATTAAAGTGGAAAAAGGCTACGGGGATCAAGTGATTAAGCAATTTACTGGAGCTGATGGTTCTGGACACCCAACAAAAGATATTGCAGAAGTAGAAGGCTTTTTAGGTTTTGAATTGTGGAAGACGCATCTACCAGAGAGCGATTTTGAAGAGGTTGTGGTGACAAGTAAATGGGTGAGTGAAGCGGCGCAAAAAGCGTGGGTTAAAAGTGATGCATTCAAAAAAGCGCATGGTCGAACAAAAGATTCGCGCGAACAAAAACGTGACCGTAAAGGCATTTTAGGTAATGAGGTTGTCCAATATGAAGTTGTCCACATCCAAGAACCAGCCGCTCAAGTAGAATAGGAGGGCTCGGTATGGGCAAAGTAGCGGAAACCATTCGTGCGCGCCGTTCCATTAAGCAAACAATTGAGGAACCAATTTCAAAACAATTTGTGCACAGTCTGATTGAAACGGCTTCCTTTGCACCGTTCCACAGCAAGCTTGAACCGTGGGAAGTTTATGTGGTGGAAAGTCCAGCGCAGAAGGAAAAATATGTAGAGGCTGTCGTACGGGCGACTTGTGAAAAACCAGAAGAGGCCCATAAAATTCGCGAAAGTACGATTAAAAAGATTGGAAAAGCACCAATAACACTCATTATTACGTCAAAAATCACGAGTGATGCGAAGAAAGACTTTGAAGCCATTGCAGCGACAAGTGCATTTATTCAAAATCTACAACTACTCGGTTGGGAAGAAAATATTGGCATGATTTGGCGAACGAATAAGTACATTTTCAACCCAACGTTTCAAGAGGTGTTAGGGATAAAACCAGACGAAAAAATCATTGGAACGCTACATTTAACTAAATTTGTTGAGGTTCCAAAGGCGAAAGCAAGGCGAGAACTAGCATCTTATGTGCATGAATTGTAATTTAGGAGGTGATGAATGTGGCTGTACCTGCTAGAAGAACGTCGAAAGCGAAGAAAAATAAACGACGGACGCATAAAGGTTTAAGCGTACCAGGTTTGACTAAGAATCCTACGACAGGTGAATATCAAATGTCCCACCGGATTGCGCCGGACGGTACGTATAAAAATAAGCAAGTCTTATAAGAGTTCCCATTTTTGCGAAAAAGACGTTTTTTTCTTCGCAAAGATGGGTATTTTTTTTGTGTACGGCATGCTAAAATGGATTTTATAGGAATAGGACAATTCATGTAGAAATGAGGCCAATTGGAATGACAGATAATTTTGTGAAGCAAGAAGAGGCGCTGGAATCCTATGATGCAAAAAAATTTCGGACGCCAGATGGCTATACGAGCGATATTTTACTTTTTACGGTACAGGAGAGCAAATTGCATGTGCTTTTAATTGAAAGAAGCCGTTTGAATGCGGAAGGAAAGCCTAATATTGAAGGCGGAAAATGGGCGTTCCCGGGTGGATTTGTTGATCCGAATGAAGATGCGCATCAAGCGGGCATTCGCGAATTGGAAGAAGAAACGGGTTTAACCGATATTCCACTTACGGCGTTCGGTGTTTATGATAAACCTGGACGCGACCCGCGCGGTTGGATTATTACGCGTGCACATTATGCTTTTGTTCCGAAAGAAGCCCTTTTAAAACGAACTGCTCTAGATGATGCGGCAAACGTGGCGCTCGTTTCGGTAGACGAAGCATTCAAATTACCGCTTGCGTTTGATCATTTGGATATTTTGCGTGATGCCACTCATAAAATCAATCAGGAAATGCTTCTTTCCACGAAGGTCAGCGATTTTTTACCTGAATTTTTTACATCAGAGGAGTTGTATGAAGCTCTTCAGGGGTGTACTTTGAAAGATGCGATGCCGTCTTTTGAGGAATTTAATCATTATATTGAGCTTTTGCCTTTTCTTGAGCAAAGCGAAGATGGAAAATACTTTTTTAGCTCGGAAGCGAATGCGCATAGTATTTTCTTTTAAGGGGGATGCACGATGAACCTTGTAACAATAAATGATGTTGTAATTGGCGAAGGGACGCCCAAAATTTGCGTTTCTCTAATGGGGAAGACGATTGCAGATTTAAAACGCGAAGTGGCGCTTATTAATGAGTTTGACGTGGATATCATTGAATGGCGCGCAGACTATTTTGGTAAGGTGCATGACCTTGAAACGGTCAAATGGGCTCTCCGCGAAATTCGACCTCTTATCAAAACAAAACCGCTTCTTTTTACTTTTAGAACAAAAGGAGAGGGCGGCGAACTGGAAATGAAAGACGATTTCTATTTCGAGTTAAACCGTGTGATGGTGCGTACCGGCGAAGTGGACTTGCTCGATGTGGAACTATTTCATGATGAAACCGCTGTGGCAGAATTAGTAAGTCATGCACATGCGTCAAATGTGAAAGTGCTAATGAGTAGCCATGACTTTGAAAAAACGCCCCCAAGATCAGAAATCCTAGCTCGTTTTGCGCGCATGGAAGCCTTACAAGCTGACATTACAAAAATTGCCGTCATGCCTGAAAACGGAGCCGATGCACTTGTTCTACTAGATGCGATGAATACGCTGAAAAATGAAGCCACAAAACCGTTTGTTGCTATTTCAATGGGAACGCTCGGCGTCATTTCGCGCCTATCTGGCGGCTTTTTCGGTTCAGCGATTACGTATGGAAGCATCGGAAAAGCTTCTGCGCCTGGACAAGTTCCTGTTCAAAATTTACGGCTAATTTTAGATGCTTTAGAAGCGAAATCAAGCGAGGCATTCACAGAATTGTAACAAACAAATTTAGCTACATCTATTGTACGGCGCGCCGTATTATGGTAAGATTATCTTTAGTCAAAATGGACGGTTTTTAGGAGGAAAAAGAATGAGTACATTTTTAACAGCTACGCTAGTTGTTGTGTCTATACTGCTCGTTATCGTAATTATTCTTCAACCAGGTAAAAGCAATGGCCTTTCAGGCGCCATTTCTGGTGGAGCAGAGCAATTATTCGGCAAACAAAAAGCACGTGGCCTTGAATTATATTTGCACCGCGCAACAATCGTATTATCCATCATTTTCTTTGCAATACTCATTGCATTAGGCTTTTTCATTAATTAAGCCCATGATGATAAACCACCTACAACCGTGGGTGGTTTTTGTTTGGGTTCATACAACATATCAGCAACTGTCTAATATAGCGCCTCCTTTTTTTAGCGACGTCCCCCTTCATATTGCGAATACATATCCCATACATTTCAAGTCTCCTCACAAAATTTTTTAATTGCTTGAAACCGTAATTTCACGTACACTAGAGTAGAATCAAAAGTTGCGTGAGGAGCGTTTTAAAATGAAATTTACACCACCAAAACCTTTTTTATTTGAAACAGGGAAAAGAGCGGTTTTGTTACTTCATGGGTTTACGGGAAGTTCGGCGGATGTGCGAATGTTGGGGCGGTTTTTGCAAGACCATCATTATACGTGTTATGCGCCGCAATATAAAGGGCACGGCGTGTCGCCGGATTTGTTGCTTCAGACGGAACCAAGTGATTGGTGGCAAGATGTATTAGATGCTTATGCGCATTTAGAGGAACTAGGCTACAAGGAAATTGCGGTTGCTGGGCTGTCACTAGGCGCATTATTTTCTTTAAAACTCGGATTTTCAAAACCTGTGAAAGGGATTGTTTCGATGAGTGCGCCGACGAAAATGGATAGTTCATCGCCGATTATTTCGGGGTATATGGATTATGTACGGAATTATAAGCGGCTTGAGGGCAAGACTCCAGAAGAAATTGATGCGGAAATGGTGCATTACGAAGGGGCATCGATGAGTCAAATTGCCAAATTGAAAGACGAAATTAATGCGGTGGCGAGTGAAATCGATATGATTTATGCACCGATTTTCGTTGTCCAAGGCAAACTTGATGATATGGTGGACGTGGACGGTGCCCAGTGGATTTATGATACAGTCGAATCTGCGGATAAATCGCTTAAGTGGTATGAAAATTCTGGTCACGTCATTACGATAGATAAGGAACGAAAAGAGTTACAAAACGATATTTTAAAGTTTTTAGACCGTTTAGATTGGCAAGAATAAATAGTAAGGAGGGATGAATGATGGAAGAACATCAAATGGAGGCGCACATATTAGACGTTTTGCGCGCACAAAAGGATCAAACTTTTTCATTAGATGATTTAGAAGCGGCAACAGGCTTAGCTGACGCAGATGCGTTTAAAGAAATGGTGAAAGCACTCGTTCGCTTGGAAGATAAAGGGGACATTATTCGGACGAAAAAAAATCGGTATGCGCTACCTGAAAAGATGGATTATATTAAGGGGACTTTCCGGGCGCACGAACGCGGATTTGGTTTCGTTTTACCAGAAGAGAAAGACTTGGACGATATTTTTATCCCCCCGACAGAAGTCAATGACGCAATGAATGGCGACTTAGTGCTCGCGAACATTACGAAACGAAAAGGCGACAACTTGGCCGAAGGTACTATCAGTAAAATTGTGGAGCGAAAAACAACGCAATTAGTTGGTACATACATGGAGGATTTAGTTGGCGACGGAATTGTTATTCCGGACGATAAACGTGTATTTGGTGAAGTGCATGTTGACTTGGCGGATGGCTTAAAACCGGTTGACGGACATAAAGTCATTGTCGAGCTCACGCAGTACGCACATTCGCATAACCGGGCGCGTGGTGTTGTGAAAATGATTATTGGGCATAAAAACGATCCAGGCGTTGATATTTTATCGATTATTCATAAACATGGAATTGAAATGACTTTTTCAGACGCGGTCATGAAAGAAGCGAATGCGGCAGACGATGTTGTGAATCCTGATGAAATTGGTTCGCGGCGTGACTTGCGCGATGAAGTCATCATCACAATTGATGGAGCCGATGCGAAGGATTTAGATGACGCGGTTACTGTTTCAAAACTTGAAAATGGGAACTTTAAACTTGGCGTGCATATTGCAGACGTCACACATTACGTGAAGGAAGGTTCTGAACTTGATAAGGAAGCGGCTCTTAGGGCCACGAGTGTTTACTTAGTAGACCGTGTGATTCCGATGTTGCCCCACCGCCTATCAAACGGGATTTGTTCTTTAAACCCGAAAGTGGACCGGTTTACGATGAGCTGTGAAATGGAAATCGATGAAACTGGGCACGTGGTCAGCCATGAGATTTTTGAAAGTATCATCAAAACGACGGAGCGGATGACGTACACGGACGTGAATGCGATTTTAGTGGATGAAGATGCCGAACTGCGCGAAAAATACGCGCATATTGTACCGATGCTAGAAGACATGTTTGCGCTCTCGAAACATCTCCACGAAAAGCGAGAAGCACGAGGAGCCATTGACTTTGATGCAAAAGAAGCGCGGGTTTTTGTGGACGAAAAGGGGCACCCAGAGAAGGTTGTCTTGCGAGAAAGGTCGGCAGGTGAACGCCTGATTGAGGAATTTATGTTGGCGGCAAACGAAACTGTTGCGGAACATTTCCACTGGATGGACGTGCCGTTCATTTATCGTATCCACGAAGATCCAAAAGAGGATAAGCTGGCGCGTTTCTTTGAGTTCATTACGAATTTCGGCTTGGTCGTGAAAGGCACCTCCAATCAAGTCCATCCGGCAGCATTGCAACAAGTTTTGGATGAGGTGAAAGGCAAACCAGAAGAAATGGTCATTTCAACGGTGATGCTACGCTCGATGCAGCAAGCGAAATACGATACGGTTTCAGCAGGCCACTTCGGTCTTGCTACCGATTTTTATACGCACTTCACATCGCCCATTCGCCGTTACCCGGATTTAATGGTCCACCGCCTAATTCGGCAGTACTTCATAAATGGTGACGTATCAGAAGAAACGCTCGCAAAACGTGCAGAAGAGCTACCTGAAATTGCGGATCATTCTTCTAAAATGGAGCGCCGCGCAATTGAAGCCGAACGTGAAACAGACGAGCTTAAGAAAACAGAGTTTATGGTAGACAAAGTTGGCGAGAAATTTATCGGCATCATTAGTTCGGTTACGAATTTTGGCTTATTTGTTGAACTGGAAAACACGATTGAAGGCTTAGTCCATGTGAGCGCGATGAAAGGTGATTATTACCAGTTCCACCAAAACATTTTAGCCATGATTGGCGAGCGTACTGGGCTAGTTTACCGAATCGGGGACGAGGTCGAAGTAGAAGTAACAAAAGTCGACGTTGACGCACGCGAAATTGACTTCACATTAATTAGTGGGGGCAAAGAGGGTGGCAAAGCGAAATTCCAAAAACAAAAACCGGTAAATAAAACCCGCGCTTTTAAAGAAAAAGGAAATCGTAATCAGAAGCGGCGTAAGCCTCATTCGAATAAAGAGGAGAAGCAATCTGACGGCGATTGGTATACGAAACCGAAGAAGAAAAAGAAAAAAGCATTCTATGAGAGTGTGGCCAAAAAAGGCCAGCCTAAAAATAGTAAGAAGAAAAAACGCCGTTAAGGAAGGAGGATAAAGATGCCAAAAGGTGAAGGAAAGCTTATCGCGCAAAACAAAAAGGCGCGTCACGATTTTGCAATCGAAGAAACTTTTGAAGCGGGCATTGTCCTCCAAGGTACGGAAATCAAGTCTGTGCGAGGTGCTCGCGTGAATTTGAAGGACGCTTATGCGCGCGTGTATAAAGGTGAAGTTTTTTTACACAACATGCATATTAGTCCTTATGAACAAGGAAATCGTTATAACCACGACCCGCTTAGAACGCGAAAGCTTTTGCTGCATAAAAAGCAAATCAGTCGTCTAATTGGGGAAACGAAGGAAGCCGGATATTCGATAGTCCCGCTTAAAATGTACTTGAAAGATGGCTACGCGAAAGTTTTAATTGGCGTCGCTAAAGGGAAGAAAAAGTACGATAAGCGCGAAGATTTAAAACGAAAAGAGGCCAAACGAGATATTGAAAGGGCGTTTAAAGAGCGCCAAAAAATGTAATGAATGTGATGTATGAATTTTGTGAATAAAGAAGGACGTAGGCTTGGATTAGTTAATAATCCAAGCTTTTTTTTGTGGGGAAAATGAAATAACACAATTTATCCAGCGCGAAGTTGTGTTATTTGAAAGGGATAAAGCATGTAGTAGAGCCGTTTGTGAGCTGTAACAATTGTTTGGCACGATTATTGCAACTGTAAAAAAAGAAGGGAGGTTAGTTATGAATAGAATTATTTTAGTCAGCCATGGCAAACTTGCGCTTGGAATGAAAGATACACTTGATATGATTATTGGCGAAAAGAATGAGGTTATTGCGTTTGCAGCTTACTCAGATGATGAACCGTTTGAAGAGAAAATCAGAGAAAAAGTTCATGCAGAATATCAGCAAAAAAGTATCATCATTGTTACCGACATTTTAGGTGGAAGCGTAAATAATGAAATGTTAAAACTTATGCAAACATTTCCGAATATTCACTTGCTTGCTGGGATGAATTTACCATTAATTATCGAACTCGCTACATATCCAAACGCTTTTTCTAAACTAGAAATGGCGGAAGTAGTCGCGGCAAGTAAAGCGGCCATTGTTGACTGTCAGGCATTATTAAAAGCTACTCGGAAAGGAGGCGAAGGATTTGATTAAGTTTTCAAGGATTGATCATCGTTTATTACATGGACAAGTGATCTTTTCATGGAGTAAAGCAATGAATATTACGCGAATTATTGTAATTGATAATGCGACAGCAAAAGACGATTTTAAAAAAATGTCTTTGAATCTTTCTAAACCGCCAGATATTACTTTAAATATTTTTTCAGTAGCAGAAGCACTTCAAAAAGTTGAGCAAATTGAGGCTCTAGAGGACCAGATTATGCTTATTTTCGGCGGGACAAAAGATGCGTTAGCGTTTTCTAAAGGGTATCCGAAAATACAAGAAATTAATTATGGTGGAATTGCGAATAAAGAGGGTTCGAAAGCATTTAGTAACGCAATTTATCTAACAGAAGAAGAGGTTACTGAGAGTAAAGAAATGGCGGATGCAGGGATACGACTTTATATGCAACAAGTACCGACTTCGAAATTGGAAGAATTAAACCCTAAATTATAACAGCAGAAGGGAGAGTTTGAGATGTTACTTAAATCCATTCTTTTAGGGCTTGTCGGCGTCATTGGGATTCTCGATTCAAGATTACTTGGGCGATTGAATTTAGAAAGGCCACTCGTGATGAGCACACTGACAGGCATTGTTTTGGGAGATATGACAAAAGGGCTTATGATTGGAGCGGCCTTAGAATTAATCTCGCTTGGATTAGTAAATGTAGGGGCAGCAGCTCCGCCAGATATGACGCTTGGTTCTGTCATTGCTACTGCGTTTGCCGTTCTATCAAATACAGACGCACAGACCGCATTAACAATTGCAATACCAATTGCTGTGCTTGGGCAAATGCTAGGTATCTTTTTACGAACGTTACTTTCACAATTCAGTCATACGGCAGATAAACATATTGAAGCAGGAGAATTTAATAAGGCGAAGCGAATCCATATTTTATGGGGGACCGTGCTTTATTCTCTGATGTATTTCGTGCCGATTTTTTTGGCCATTTATTTTGGAACCGATTTAGTGAAGATGATTGTAGATAGTATTCCAACTTGGTTAACAGATGGCTTAACACTAGCAAGTAAAATATTGCCTGCTTATGGTTTTGCATTACTTCTTACGACGATGCTCACGAAAAAGATGCTGCCATTTCTACTTGCGGGCTTTTTCATAACAGCGTATTCAGGTTTAAGTTTAACAGGTGTTGCCATTTTTGCTTGCTTAATTGCCTTTGTATTTGCCGATATCAAATTTAAAAAAGAGAAGAAAGTCGATACTTTATAAGCTAGGGAGGGAATTTTATGACTGCTACAAAAGAGGAACTTACGAACCAGAAAAAATATTGGCAATTTTTTTGGCGCTCCTGGATGATTCAAACTTCTTGGAATTATGAACGGCAGATGAATATGGGCTTCATGTTTGGTATGGCACCAATTTTGGATGCGATTTATGATAAACCAGAAGAAATAGATCTGAAAAAAGAAGCTTACAGACGCCATATGATTTTCTTTAATTGTACACCGCAAACCTCTTCTTTTGTGATGGGGCTTGCCTCTTCGATGGAAGAACAATATTACCAAGACCGTGATAGTTTTGATCCAGAAACCATTACTGCTGTGAAAACGAGTTTGATGGGTCCACTTTCAGGTATTGGAGATTCTTTCTTTCAGGGAACAATCCGCGTGCTTGCTTTCGGGATCGGAATTACATTGGCTCAGCAAGGAAATATTTTAGGTCCAATTTTAGCTATTTTAATTTCGTTTATACCTGCTTTTTTAGTGACATATTATGGTGGGAAAATCGGTTACACGGCAGGAAACAAATATTTATCCAAGCTGTACAACGAAGGCTTGATGGACAAGGTGATGTATATTTCAACAGTAGTAGGGCTGATGGTTATCGGTTCTATGGTTGCCAGTATGATTGGAATTACAACACCAATTACATTTGGAAAAGCGTTTAATTTACAAGAAGTTTTAGACAATATTGTGCCAGGAATTATTCCGCTCGGTTTAACCTTCTTTATGTACTGGTTACTACAAAAGAAGGTCAAAACAGGATGGATTCTCTTGATTTCTATTGCTGGGGGTATCATTCTCAGCGTGCTTGGAATATTTCAATAAAAATGGAGGAATGAATAATGAATAGTCAAACAATCATTAAAAATATTTTAAAAAAAGCAACAGAGGTTAAAAGTGTTATATTTGTAGGGTGTGGAGCGTCTAAAGCAGACCTTTACCCCGCTAAATATTTTTTGGAAGAAAATACTGAAAACCTGCGTGTAAGTTTGTATACTGCAAATGAATTTAACTTTGCGACACCAAAAGCTTGTAATGAAACAGCTATCGTAATCACTGCATCGCTTGGTGGAGCAACGCCAGAAACGGTGGAAGCCACAACAAGAGCGCGTAAGCAAGGGGCGCATGTTATTTCACTTACACATATAGAAAATTCAGCCATTACAAAAGATGCCGAATATGTTATTGTTCACGGATTTGAAGCAAACTATGCAGCCAAACAAGAGAAAATGACATATGCTCTAGAATTAGCTTTAGAAATTTTGCATCAAACGGAAGGATATGCACATTATGATGCCCTGACGGATAGCATAAGCCAATTACCAGCATTCACCGAAGAAGCTGTGAAAAGCTTAGAACCGCAAGCGAATATTTTTGCTGAGAATTACAAAGATGAAAAAGTCATTTATTTTATGTCTAGTGGGGCAACACATGAAGTGGCTTATGCAACTTCTATTTGTTTAATGATGGAAATGCAATGGATTCATTCAGGCACTTTCCATGATGGTGAATTTTTCCATGGACCATTTGAAATCGTTGATAAAGATGTGCCATTCGTGCTCTTTATGAATGATGGGAAAACAAGGACAATGGATTCTAGGGCACTAACATTTTTAAATCGTTTTGATGCTAAAACAACTGTACTCGATTCATGCGATTTTGGTCTAGGAAACATTGCAGCTGGTGAAGTCATTGATTATGTAAATCCAATGCTATTAACAGCAGTCATGCGTGTCTATGCTGAAAAATTAGCTGAAAAGCGAAATCATCCGCTAACAAAAAGAAGATATATGTGGAAATTAGAATATTAATAAAATAGCCAAGTCCATGTCTCGAAAATATGGGCTTGGCTTCAATCAATGATGAGTAATGTTTTTGCGTGTTAGACTCATTTTGTGCAGGTTAATGGTTTTTTCTACACTTTCAAAATAATGAAAAACTGCTAAGCTAGAAGGAGAATAACGAGTGATTTTTAACGAGGTGGTTTGTGATGACAGCGAATTTATTAGAATACCTTGCTTCCTTAACAGCGAAGTTATCAAAAGAAAATAGCCATTTATTTACGGCGAGTGCTATTTCTGAAAGCACAGGATTTAGTCGTAGTACAGTAAGTCGCTATTTAAATGAGGGAGTGAAGGAAGGGGTAGTATTAAAAATTAGAGAACGTCCTGTTTTGTTTGTGGATAAGATGAGTTTCAGCAATCATTTTTTTACGCCTACCCAAATCATTTTTGATTCTGTAGAAGAACTACTCAATCCGGAGAAAAAAGATGCACTGGCCAAAATTATTGGGGCGAACGCCAGCTTAAAAGAACAAATTGAGCAAATTAAAACAGCTTCTCTTTATCCAAATAATGGGCTTCCAATTATGTTAGCAGGTCCTAGTGGTTCAGGGAAAACTTTTTTAGCTAGACAGATATACGAATATTGTCTAGAAGAAGGTTTACTTCCTAAGAAAGCACCGTTTGTTTCGCTTAATTGCGCGCAGTACTACCATAATCCTGAACTGCTGTCTAGTTTGTTATTTGGTCATGTAGAAGGGGCCTTTACAGGAGCAGATCATGATAAAGAAGGTCTGCTTGCACATGCAAATGAAGGAGTCTTATTTTTAGACGAAGTTCACCGGCTAACAGAAGAGGGGCAGGAAAAATTATTTACATTTATGGACCAAGGCCTCTATTCACCAATCGGAAGTAGTAATGTTGAAAAAAAAGCGACTGTTCGCTTGATTTTTGCAACAACTGAAACTATTCACTCGACCTTCCTGCCTACATTTGTGCGGCGTTTACCTGTTATTGTGAATATTCCGGGTTTTGGCGAACGTACTTGGCAAGAGAAGCTACACTTGATTCATCATTTTTTTATGGAAGAAAGTAAGATTTTAAAACACACAATAGAAGTTTCGAGTCAAGTCATGGGTTATTTACTTTCCAGTCAGTTTGAGGGGAATGTGGGGCGTCTTCGGAATATCATTAAATATGCAGCGGGCAATGGTTATACAAAGCTTGAACGTTCGGAAGTCATACAAGTCAATATACAAGTCTTACTAGCAGATGCACAGACCAACTTCCAAACCACTTTTCCGCGTAAAAATATCGAAAAACAAATTTACGATTACACAAAACCATTTTCCTATCCTAAAGCTGATCGCCTTTTAAAAAGCATTCAGATGGTATATGAAGATTTCGTTCTACAATTTGATAAGGAAACTGATTTTTATATCGTGGAGATGACTAAAAATGTAAATTTGCTACTAGATAAACTCTATTTTGAAAGTAATCTCGACACGGATCAAGCTTCTTTTTCGAGCTTAACCTATCATTTGCGTTCTATTTTTAAATATATGGAAGAAAATTATCGTTTTGAACAAGATGGAAATAAAATATTATCTATGGCGTATTTACTTTATCACAAGGAATCTAGAGCTTTTCTAGCTAATCATCCACTTTGGAATAGTCAAAGGAACCGAATCTTACAGTTTTTGCAAGAAAACTTGAATGAGGCATTTTGGCTGGCAAAACAAGTACTAACCTTGCTTGGCGAGCGAATGGACCAAAAAATTTTAACCGAAGATATTGTTTTTATTTCGTTTTATTTTCACGGAACACATATTCAAAGTTTGTCTTCAAATATGAGGGCTGTCATCTTAGCACATGGATACTCAACAGCGAGTAGCATGGCAAATATTGTCAACCGTATTTTACAAAAAAATATCTTTCAAGCCATTGATATGCCAATTGATACAACGATTACAGATATCGAGACCAGACTTTTAGAATATCTGAATACTGAAATTTCAACAACAAATGGTTTAATTTTACTTGTTGATATGGGGTCGTTAAGTGAACTTGCTAAACGACTAGAAAACAAAAGCAGAGGACCTATTTTGTTAATGGATTATGTGTCGACGCCTATTGCGCTTGAAGTAGGACAAGATTTAATTGCAGGCAAACCGATTGATAAAGTGGGAGAGTCGATTCATCAAAAAAAACTGAATCGCGAACTGCTTTTTCCAAGTGTGAAAAAGAAAAAAGCGATTCTTACATGCTGCTACACTGGAATGGGAAGCGCCATACAAATTCAGGAGATTTTGCAAAAGAGTTTACAGAATACACCTTCGAAGCTAGAAATTATCCCATATGATTATAAAAAATTGAGTCAAAATAAGAAAGAAGAGCTTCCGTTTCAGTTGTACGACGTTTTAGCTATTGTAGGCACTGAAAATCCTGGAATTTTGTCTGTTCCTTATATTGGCCTTAATAAATTAATTAGTGGTACGCATATTACGGAGTTTATCCGTCTACTAAAACAACATTTTGAGTTAGATGAAGAAGAACTTCGAAAAGATTTAATTTTTAATTTCTCACTTAAAAAAATCATTCAAAATATGACTGTTCTGGATGCCGAAAAGGTACTACAAAACGTTGAGCGGTCTGTTGAATTCATGGAAGCCAAACTCGACATAATACTTGATAATAACAAGAAATTTTTGCTGTATGTGCATATGTGCTGCATGATTGAACGGATTTTGCGAAAAGAAAAAGTAGATGAACAAACGGATATTGAGGCTTTTTTAGAAAAAAACGAAAAAATGATACAGGTGATTGGTCTGGCAATATCCAATTTAGAAAAAGAATATCATATTGAAATCCCGCTGTTAGAAATCCGTTTGATAGCTGATATTGTGAACACGATTTAAGAGAACAGCCCCTTAAAAAGCTTGTGTTTAGAAAGACATTTCTGTATACTAATGTTAGTGATTTTAAACTGGGGCTGTTACGGATTCGACAGGGATAGTTCGAGCTCGGATGGCGCGTCGAGGGGTCGTCCTCGTTAACAACGCAAAAGCCAATAATAACTGGCAAAGAAAAACAAAACCTAGCTTTCGCTGCGTAATAGTAGCTTAAGCTGATCCTCCGTGCATCGCCCATGTGCTACGGTCAGGGTCTTACTCTAAGTGGGATACGTTTAAAGGCTTCCGTTTGTAGTCTTTAAAAAGAGATTAATCAAGCTAGCTGAAAGGAAGCCGGTTTCGAGGCCGATATTCAAGCGAAATTCTAATATCGAGACTACACGCG
The DNA here is from genome assembly GCF_900186185.1 of Listeria sp. ILCC797. NCBI lineage: Bacteria > Bacillati > Bacillota > Bacilli > Caryophanales > Listeriaceae > Listeria > Listeria sp. ILCC797. The sequence goes on along the minus strand of NZ_FYBS01000004.1, from coordinate 79,495 downwards.
TAGAAGTTCGAGTGCCGATATTTCTGGACGCGGGTTCGACTCCCGCCAGCTCCATAAGAAGAAATTGATGAAAAGTGTTGTAAATGGATTTTTGAAGCCATTTACAACACTTTTTATTTTTGAACAAAAGGGTAAAGATCTGCTTTTTGAAAACTTCTGCCACTATTATCTCAAATGTTATTCAATCGCATAAAAAAACACCAATAAAAATTTATTGATGCGAAATTAGAGCTGAAATTGTTTATTGACTAGTCTTCCCAGCCACAAAGTGAGTAGCCACTCGCGATAGCTTCACTTTTACTCATTGAAACTACAGAGTTAGCACTATTTAGACCGCGGCATGATGAATCGTAATGAAACTTCTTTCCTGATTGTGGTGCGACAAAAACAGTTGCTACTGTTTCAGAGGCTTTAGGAGTTGGTGCCGCTTGCTTTGGTTGGGTATTCGGTGCTTGATTGTTATCATCGGTTTGATTTGTTTCTTTTTTTGGAACAGTTGGATTTTCCTCTGCTCGTTTTTTAGCTTCATCTGCTTTTTTCTTGGCAGCTTCCGCTTTTTGCTCGATTTTTAGTTGAACAGCATCAATACGATCTGAAAACTTTGAGACAGTTAAAAATTCATTGTTATCAATAAATTTCTTTGCCTTATCTAAGTCTGCAGTATTTAGTGATTTTTCAGCAGAATCAAGCAATTTATTTGCCTCATTTTCTGCTTTTTCGATTTCCTCTTTTTCATATACACTAAGTTTCTCTTGAATTTCTTCTTTTTCGGACTCAACCGAACTTAATTGGTCTTCTGCAGCAGATAAGTCATCATTAAGAGCGTCAATCTTTTTATCTTGTGCTTTAATCTTCGCTTCGAGCTTTTGGTAATCTTCCTTCGCAACAGTGTCATCATTAGAGCAGCTCCCAATTAATCCCAGCCCTAAAACAATAATAAGTGCCCAAAACCACCATCTTTTATGTATCGGTTTTTTCAAAGTAGCTTTCTCCCCTTTTGTAATAAAATTTAAGTCTTCTTTATTTAAAAAGCAAAATGCTTCAGCTCTTTTTGAATGAAAATCGATAATTAATCGGAAAATATATATATACTTATATTATACAATATAAAATTATGTGTGCCAATTGATAATAAAAAGGACTATCGTTTGCCAAGAAGGCTAATTCCTATACTTCCTTTTCTTTGTTTTTCTGCGTTTCCGTTTCGAACTACGCTGGAAAAGCTCTTGAAAAAATTCTCCAATTATATCAACAATAAGCCAAATGAAGAATTCAATTATCCATTCAAAAATAATCATTTTATCCTCCCAGTTTTTAGTTGAATTATGGTGTAAAACATACTAATTTTTTAAAAATAGCGCATAATTGTGTATATTTAAAGAAAAAGATAAAAAATGAGTATCTGGTGCAGGTTCTCATTTTTTAAACAAAAAGCGATTGGGTAAAGGGGCCCAATCGCTTTTCCAGTGATAGCGTGATAATCCGTTATTTCTTCTTGCTTTTTCGTTCATCGAGTTCGGAAATGACTATAACGATAATGATGAGGGTGCTTAGGGCTGCCCAGACAATCGTAGACATTTTGTTCACTCCTCAAACTTAGTCTTCGGTCATGTGGCCTTTGCTCTTCTTATAAAAGTAAATGGGTAGGCCGATTGCTGTAAGAAGAAGCCCGATACCAGCATTTATTGGTTGCGTGAATAAAGTATTGAGCACGATAAACAGTCCGCCAACAATCGCGATAATTGGAATGATGGGGTAAAGCGGTACTTTATACGGGCGTGCCATATCTGGTTCTCGTTTCCGCAAAATGAAGACAGCGATAAATACGAGGGTGTAGAAAATCCAAATAACAAAAATTAACATATCTGTTAATTGATTGAACTGTCCAGAGAAAATCATGATGATGGAAATGATTAAAACAACAATTCCGCTGTTGTAAGGAACAGCCGTTTTACCTAGTTTTGCAAACCAACTGCTGAATGGAAGTTGGTTGCGGATAGCCATCGCATAAGGGATACGAATGCCCGTCATTGTGTAGCCGTTAATCGTACCGAACACGGAAATTAAAATTCCAATCGTAATCAGTTTTCCGCCAATAGAGCCAAAGATGATATTGGCTACGTCAGCTGCCGGAGTTGCAGTCGCTGCTAGGGCTGTTGCAGGCATAACCATTAAGTAGGCAATATTAATTAGTAAGTACACGGCCATAACAACCGTTAAGCCTAAAACAATTGCTTTTGGCAAATCTTTTTTAGGGTTTTTCATTTCGCCGGCAATATTACCGACGTGAATCCATCCGTCATAAGCGAACATGGTAGCAACTAAACCAGAACCTAGACTTGTTAGGAAAGGGTGGTCTTCCACGCTCATTGGAAATAGTCTAAATGCGACATCTCCTTGATGAAATAAGCCGAAAATAATAATAAGTGCTAAAGGTAACAGCTTACATACAGTTGTAACAGCTTGAAGTGAACCAGCTACTTTGGCCCCTAAAAAGTTCATACACATGATAAATATAGCCGCCGCAATTGCAACAGGAATAATAATTGCGTCACTTGTACCAAAAAGGTTGGCTACTTGAGTTGCAAAAATAATAGAAAGCGCCGCAATGTTTGCCGGGAAATAAATGACAGTTTGCGCCCAGCCAAGCATGTAGGAAGCTAGTTTACCATAGGTCTTTCTTAAATAAACAATCATACCGCCTGTTTCAGGGATTGCAGCGGATAATTCAGCGGCTGTCAAGCCACCGCAGATCGTAATGACGCCACCAAGAATCCATGCAAGCAATCCTAGACCGGCAGTTCCCGTAGCAGAAAACACGGCTTCAGGCTTAAAAAATACGCCAGAACCGATAACTGTACCGATAACGACAGTAAGTGCCGTGAAAAAGCCAATTTCTTTTTTTAATTTCTGATTTTCCATATTTTTCTCCCTACTGTTTGTGAATCTGAAAAAATAACCTCACAAACATTTTTAGTTATTCTAAAAAGTTGTTTAGAGCGGAATATCTCACTTTGTTACACTATCATTTTCTAATTTTTCTGCAAGCTTTTCAAGCATATCTTTCGTCATTCGGTCTAAATCGAACTTTGGATCAAAGTCCCATTCATTTTTTGCACAGCTAGCATCTAGCGAATCAGGCCAAGAATCAGCAATACTTTGGCGGACTGGGTCAACGTCGTAGTTCATTTTAAATTCAGGAATCACCTTGCGAATCGAAGCGGCAATTTGTTCTGGATCAAAACTCATCGCGGTGATATTAAAGGCGTTACGGTGAACTAGGCGCGACGGATCAGCTTCAAGCAATTTCACAATCGCATCAATGGCATCTGGCATATACATCATGTCCATGTAAGTGCCTTTCCCAATGAACGACGTATAACTTTTTTTCTTGAGCGCTTCGTAATAAATATCGACCGCATAGTCCGTGGTTCCACCGCCAGGAAGTGTCGTGTAGGAAATTAATCCAGGGAAACGAACGCCACGAGTGTCGACACCGAACTTGGAGTAGTAGTAGTCGCACAATAATTCACCGGCCACTTTTGTTACGCCGTACATGGTCGTCGGACGTTGTAGAGTGTCTTGCGGTGTATTCACAGCAGGCGTACCGGGGCCAAATGAGCCGATGGAGCTAGGCGTGAAAAATTTTAAATTTAGTTCGCGTGCCACTTCAAGCGCGTTGACGAGGCCGCCCATGTTTAAATTCCAAGCAAGTTGCGGTTTCGCTTCCGCTACAGCAGATAAAAGTGCCGCTAAATGAATGAGTGTATCCACATCGTATTTTTTTGCAAGTTCGAGCATGCTTGCTTGGTTGGTGACGTCCAGAATTTCAAAGATACCTTCATTACAAACGGGGCTATCAATGCGGCGGATATCAGTTGCGATGACATTTTCTTCGCCGTAGTCATGACGTAAACGCATCGTAAGTTCAGAACCAATTTGACCTAAGCAACCAGTAATTAGAATTTTTTTCATTGTAAAAACCTCCGGACAAATTATTTTGAAAGATAAATCATTTTGATGATATAATGATAGTGTTAATAATTTTTTATAGGCGGGACTAAGCGCATTTTGGACGATGTAATGCTTAGCCTCGCTTTTTTATTGCAAGGAAATTGTAATTTATGAAATAACGTTTAGTTCTCTACCTACTTTTGCATAAACTTTAAGTACTTCATCTAGCATTTCTTTTGTATGTGCCGCAGTTGGCATGTTGCGAACACGACCAGTGCCTTTTGGAACGGTAGGGAAGACAATGGATTTTGCATAAACGCCTTCTTCAAGCAAGCGACGAGAGAACTTTTGCGTTAAGTTTTCGTCACCGATAATGCAAGGGGTAATAGGCGTTTCAGAATGCCCGATATCAAAGCTTAAATCTTTTAAGCCAGCTTTTAAATATTTGCCGTTATTCCAAAGCTTTTCAATGGTTTCAGGCTCATTTTCCATAATGTTGATGGCTTCGATACATGCAGCAGCCGATGATGGTGTGAGAGATGTCGAAAACAAGAATGGTCTTGCACGCACTTTTAGCCAGTCAATTAGTTGTTTTGAACCGGCAACGTATCCGCCCACCACACCAATCGCTTTGGACAGTGTCCCGATTTGAAAATCAATTTTATCCGAAAGACCGAAATGTTTCACTGTTCCTGCACCGTTTCCCATGACACCAGAACCATGAGCGTCATCCACGTAGGTGATTAAGCCAAATTCTTCGGCAATCTCAACGATTTCAGGGAGTTTGGCGACATCGCCGTCCATTGAGAATACGCCATCGCAAATGTACATTACTTTTTCATATTGACCGCTTTCGGTTGCTTCTTTGGCAAGCTCGCGCAAATGATCCATATCTTGATGGCGGGCACGAATGACTTTAGCTCCGGATAGGCGACAACCGTCGATAATGGATGCGTGATTCAGCTCATCTGAAATGATGGCATCTTTTTTGGTCATAACGGCGGAAATGGCGCCCATGTTGCAGTTGAAACCAGATTGGAAAGCAATTGCTGCTTCGGTATGTTTGAACTCTGCGATGCGTTTTTCAAGTTCATCGTGAATGGTCATTGTGCCGTTAATTGTGCGGACAGCACCAGCGCCGACGCCGTATTCTTTTGTCGCTTCGATGGCTTTTTCTTTTAGGCGCGCATCATTTGAAAAACCAAGATAGTTGTTGGAAGATAAATTAATAAGTTCTTTATCATGGATTTTAACTTTTGCGCCATTCGGGCCTTGAATGGAATCAATTTCATTGTATAAACCTTGTTCACGTAATGCAGCAAGCTGTGGTGTTAGAAAATCATTTAAAACTTTGGACATTTTCATGATTCCTCCTCTTTTTTTTATATTAACATGCCTATTTGCCGAATAAGGTTGGCACGGATAAACATGATAATGACAATTTTAGAATGGAAAACCTAAATTTTCCGTACGATACGTATTTTTATGTTCTAAAAATTCTTCTAAATACGTTGAAAATAGTGATGCGATTTTTTCCTTATCACCGGATTCTGCAAGCAAAATCGCGGCATCATCTTCCGTCAAAACGGTCAACAAGTAAGTTGTAATTTCAAGCAGTTCGGCATTAAGTTCGTAAGGTAGCATAAAAATCATCACAGTAGATATGGCGGACTTTAAGCCGTCCTCAATCTGGAAATCGAGCGAATGCTTTAGTGTGAAAACATGGGTTGAAGCTGTTTTCACGTTATCATTTACAAGAAAGTAGGCAGAATTTGCGCCGCCAGAAATGACTTTTTGCTTCGCCTCGAGGGAGCTCAATTTCTTAAAGATTTTTTCGGGTGAAAGGTCAGGTTCTTTGTTCGCGATGGACTGACTGAACGAACGCAAGTTATCCTCTTTGTTTCGCGTCATGTCACTGCCTTGTTCGATGTAAAGGGACTCCAAGAAGGAAATAATCAGCCCGTAAAATTGATGCATATTTTTCAAGCTGGCAAGCGTTTCAGGTAGCTTTTTTGAGTTGTCTTGAAGACTCGGAAAGTCGACATAATTGCCTTTTGCGCCCACGATTTTTTCAAGTTTATGTTTGAGTTCTTTAATTTCAGCATCAGAAATGAAGATGCTAATTCGTTCGTAGTCCATTTTGAAATCGGTTAAATCCGTTGTGGAAAGGACAATATCATATTTATGTAAATCGGTTTCTTTCACGAGTTCAAGTGGTGTCACAAACTTAATTTTTTGTAGTTTTGGCAGACGCTTGCGAAATCTGGCGCGGAGCCATGTGCTAACGCCATTACTTCTAGAGGTCACAATTAGTGCGCTGTAGGGTCTTAAATTCTCGGATTGGATGATCGCCGCTTCGAAATGGAGCACGATGAAACCTGTTTCTTCTTCAGGTAGCTTTTTAAACGGATAAAGCTCGGATGCGACGCGTTGTACAATGTTAAACAAGTCACCAAACTCACTTTTAATCAAAGGTAAAAGCGGGTTGCTTAGTGGCATTTTTTTCTTTAAGCGGATAAGTGAATATTGAATGTGTTCCGTTAAGCCTTTTAGCAGGGTCATTTGGGACAGCGGCAGTTCGATTTCTCTTGCGACGCGGGAAATGAGTTTTTTTGCGATTCGAATGGCTTGTACTTTTTCGTTGCGATAAAAAACATCTTCGCCATGACGAATTTCTGCTTCGAGAACTTGCATGGTTAACTCGGTAATCTCTGCTTCTGGAATGGTTTGTTCAGGTAAGCAGTCTTTTAAAATGCGTTCAGCGATATCGTATTCGGGATAATCTTGTAGAAATATATGATTGTCGCTTTTTTTAGAAATGATTTTCCCTTTTGAAATTTGCTTCACTGTAATCAGAAGGTAGATGAGCAAATCAACAAGTGAATCATTGTCGACTTCATAAGAGAGTTTTTTCATCCAGCGTGTTAAGGTTCGGTCAGCTAATTCAAGCAATTGGAAGTCGATAAAATGGCTTAAAAATTCATCATTATTTTGAGTCGGAACGCCGTCTAACGTATCCACAAAATATTGATAAAGTTTCAGCTTCGGCATGGTCATTAGTAAGAGTTCGCGCAACAATTCGCGCTTTTCAATGACAGAAGCATCTAAATGGACACCGATGCCGCGCTTTCGCTCGATGCGAATTTTTCCGTCCCACTCTTCTTCAATTTTTGTGAGATCACTTCCGACAGTTGCAACGGTAACCGAAAGTTCACTAGCCAGCGCAATAAGTTTGACAGGCTCGTTCGTCGTTAAAAGCACACGCAAAATAAATTGCTGTCTTTCAAGCGGCGTAAATTCATTTCCGATTAAATCAAGCAAAGTAGAACGAACATGTTCCCGGTCATGAAGCGAGCCGCTAACGGATAATTTACTACCTTTCCGAATGAGCGAAAGCCCAAAGCTTTCAAGGGTTTGCTTGACTTCATCCAAATCACGGCGCACAGTTCGTTCGCTGACATCAAGGTCATTTGCAAGCTGCTGAATCGAAATGTCACCTTTTTCAGGAAGTATTTTTTCTAAAATAATGCGAGATCTAGCAGATAGGTACATATATTTTCTTCCTTTCGCAGAACTTCATTCGCAGTTTCTTTCAAAGGGTAAATAAATGTAACCCGATAAAACGCTTTTTGAATAAAACGGAAATTTTATTCGCGCTTCTGGAATAATTTACCTTACACCTTTATCCTATGACTCCGCTTACAGATAAGCAATATAAACAAATCTCTAATTTGTCCAGTTTTTTTTACCAAAGTTTGGACAAAGTTTTATCAAATGTTGAAAATGAAGCTCAAAAGGATTTAAAATTCATTCAAAGAGGAAGGATTTTCAATTTTGTGAATTTGTTATCAAATCCAAATTAGTTAATGAGCAAACTATTTTAGTATGCCTGTAAAATCTTTCTATCTAACTAGCATAACAGGTGCAGACGCATATTTAAAGCTTGAAAATATACATCAATTAAATTTTTCGGAGCATTCAGTAACCCTCCGGCTTTAGTTCAAGAGGACTGTAATCGCTTTCGTTACATGCGTTTAAAAGATTGAAATAAAAGTGTGAGAATAACGAGCTCATCTGTAAGGCTGCTATAAATTGAAAGCAAGGGGAAAAATGGTTTTCGTGATCCATTATGGAAAGTTATCCCTTAAAATGGCATGCAACAGAAATGATTAATAATAAAAAAAACGTCCGAGCATGGCTCGGACGTTTTTTTACTGTGGATTCATTTCCATATGGAAAAGTTCGAAAATGTGACCATTGATATCGTAAAAGCTTTTCGAATACATGCCTTGTTCGTCCATGAGATATCCCTTTTTAGCCCCAGCATTGACAGCTTTTTCGTAAAGTTCATCCACTTCAGCCCGTGTGTCAAATGTAAGTGCGTTGATGACAGCCGTTGTTTTTCTGTAATCAGGAAGTTCTGACGCAGGCAGGAACTGTTTGAAGAATGGTTCCACTAGTAACATAACGAAAGTCGTTTCGTTCAGAATCATGCAAGTCGCGTTTTCATCGGTAAAATCCGCATTAAATTTGAAACCTAGTTCCGTGTAAAAAGCAATGGATTCATTTAAATCCTTCACAGGTAAATTAATGAAAGTCATTTTTACATTTGGCATTCTCTTTTCCTCCTAAAAAAGCACCTAGCGTATTGCCGGGTGCTTTGATTTATTTTGCTCAATCTAAAATTCTCCGATGGAATTGTTGCTTTTGTTCCGTGGCTGGCTTATTGTTTACATGGTTTTTTTCAGCAAACTGATGGTGGGAATTTTCTTTTGGCAAGGCATCACTCATTTTGGGTGCTTTCTTCGCTGTCCGAACTGAATTCGTTTTAATATCTGCCATTCTGGAAATCCTCCTTTTCAAAGCGCTTTGATTACTCATTTTCCCGATTTCCCTGTTTCAAAACGTTACGTTTTAAAGTATAATGAGTTACAAATGCAACTAAAATTTAAAACACTCAATATAATGTAGACAAATTGCAAATAGGTATTGCAAACGTTTTCTTTATATACTATAATAAAACAAGAATTGTAGGATTGTTACTGTTCGGCAGGCAAAACCTGAATTAATTCGAAGACTATTGTTTTTTTGTAGTTTTGGAATTAGTTTGGGTTTTTTCTTTTGAAAGGATGGTTAAGACAAATGGAGATCATAAAAATCTTAAACAATAATGTTGTCGTTGCCGAAGACGGAGAGGCCAAGGAAATTGTTGTTATGGGGCGTGGATTAGCTTTTCAAAAGAAAGTCGGAGATGAAGTTGACGAGACGAAAATTGAAAAGACCTTTGTAATGGAGTCACATGAGCTTTCCGAAAAGCTTTCTGAATTACTAAGCGAAATATCCGCCAAACATTTGCGAGTCGCTGATGACATCGTACAGTATGCAAAGGAAAAACTAGGCGCCGAACTTAGCGCCAACATTTACTTGACACTTACCGATCACATTAATTTTGCGCTGTCCCGCTATAAACAAGGCATTAACCTGAAAAACGCATTACTTTGGGAAATCAAACGCTTTTATCAACCCGAATACCAAGTTGGTTTAAAAGCACTTGGCATTATCCAAGAAGAGTTCGGTTATTTGCTAGATGAAGATGAAGCCGGCTTCATCGCACTGCATATCGTGAACGCACGCCAAGACGGCCAACAAATGACCACCACAGTCACAATGACGCAAATTGTTCAAGATATTTTAAACATCGTAACGTATCATTACGGTATGGTCTTAGATGAAACCTCACTCAATTACACACGTTTTGTGACGCACCTTCAATATTTTGCTCAAAGAATGCTGCTGGACGAAGTCGTAGATTCTGGCGATGATTTTCTGTTTGAACAAGTCCAAATCAAATATCCAGAAGCATTTAAATGCACCCAAAAAATTGATGCCTATTTAAAAAATACCCATCATGCCTCCTTAACGCGTGATGAACAAGTTTATTTAACGATTCATATTTATCGCGTAACAGAACGCAACTCCCTTTAACTCATATGTAATGCATTACATAAAAAAAAGCAGCGATTAAACACCGCCGCCTGACGCAGAATGCTAGTCAAAAATAAGTGGACTCTTACTTTTGATAGGAATAACCTTACAATTGTTTGGTATATTTCGACTAGCGTTCTTTTTGATATGTAACATTAAGTTACGCCCTTTTGTAGTAATGTGATAGCTTGTATTTGTCTGTCCATATGCTCGAAGTACATACCCGTATTCTTCCAGTTTATACAATACTTCAAGAATATGATTTTTGTTTAAATCTGTTTCGCGCTCTATTTTTGGTAATTCTTGTTGCAAATAATCCATCTCCAGACAATGAGAATCTAGGAAATGTAAAATTTTAAAAATCTGCACGTAAACATAGCCGTTCATTTTGTCACCCCATTAAAGTCTATGACTACCTCAACTTCTCTATCCCGTACGTCTTTTAATCAACGAAAGTAAAATTACAATCCTTTCAATTGTAGTATACAACACTTGAGGATATAAAACTAATTATATAATTTGCAGATTTGTATAAGATGAAAGAAAACATTTTATGTAAAAAAAGACATCTTTTCGAAAAGAAAGTATAAAATGTTATATGGTTGTGAAATTTAGTATAAGAAAAAGGGATAATTACATTGACAAAAGACAAATGAATTGTTACGTTTGTGTTACGTGAACGAGTGGGAGGCGCTTGCGAAAAAGGGTTTTTAAAAATAGAAAAAAGGGGTTTGAACATGAAGAAAACATGGAAAAAGGGACTGCTCAGTTTAATGTCGGCAAGTCTTGTTTTGTCGCTTATTCCACCATACACAGGATTTGCTGAGGAGGATGTAGCGAGTAAGGATGACACAAATAAGACAGAACAAAAGCCAACAGAAGTAAAAGATGAAAGAACGGAAACAGAAATTGTATATGACAATCATGACGGAAGTTTTACAAAGCAAATTTTTTCAGAACCTGTTCATGTAGAAGTTGACGGAGAGATGGAACGTGTCGATCCAGATTTGGAAAACGATACGGTAACGGAGAAGATTACTCCGAAGCAAACACAAATAAACATTGAATTTTTTGAAAACATGGAGAATGGAGTTTATCAAAAATTAACGCAAAGTGGTGCAGAAGTGACATTTGCGCTGAAATCCGCTAGACAAGGTGAGACAGAAATTTTAATCGAAAATCAAAAGGCAACTTTTGAAGACAATGAGGTTACATATAAAAAGGTGCTTCCGGATACTGATTTAAGACATTTTACATTTAATCAGTCAGTAAAGGAAGACCTCGTTTTACATGAAAAAAATGAGCTCGATACGTATGTATACCAAATTGAAACAAAACTACATGTCAAGCAAGCGGAAAATGGCGATATCGTCTTTGAAAATAAAACAGGCGACACCATTTATACATTACCGAAACCAGTTATGGCAGATTCGAATATTGGCGAGGAATCGGGTGAAGCTGTTACATCAGAAGCGGCACATTTCGAATTAAAGCCACTTACGAAAACGGTTTATGAATTGCAATTGAAGGTAGATACAGAATGGCTTAATGATCCAGAGCGGGTATATCCTGTTTATATTGATCCTTCTGTTCGAATTGATGATATTTATAATGCGAATATTAATTCTGCAAGCACAACAGAAAATAACATTGGGAGTAAACTATGGGATTCTGGTCAGAATGCCTATACACTGAAACTCGGAAAGTGGGATAATTCAACAGGAAATAACGCTGCTTTCTTAAAAATGGATACTTCTACATTAAACAAAGCATCCATTTCAAAAGCCACTTTAAAGCTTTATAATATTTGGCACATGTCGCCGACTTTAAAAAATGATATTTGGTATTATGAAGCCAATGCTAACTGGTCTCCGTGGCAAGTTACATGGGCAAACCAACCAAGTGGAACACGCCTAGGGAGCGTAGATGTTGGTCGTGGACAATGGGCGAGCTTAGATGTGACGAGTACGGTTCAAGCATGGGCAAGTGGAGTACGACCAAATTACGGTTTTCGCCTAGGGACAAATATTGACCAAAATTACTGGAAGAAAATAGTTGCAAGTGAAAATAATACAAACTATCCTTACTTGGAAGTGACGTATACCTATGCCCAGCCCGAGAAACCAACTGTAAAGACATATTCGAACGGGGTTGGCACGGGTACAGGTTACATGGATTTATCTTGGAAGGCAGTTCCAGGTGCGACAAGTTACAATATTGTTATTTCTAATGGTTATAACTATGAATATTTTAACACTGGGAGTTCGGCAACAACTTGGAGCACAAAAGATAAGAAAATTTTCCCGACTGCTGCCGAAATTGCAGACGGTGAATTTTATTTTCACCATGATGGGAAAGGAACCGAATTTGCTCTTGATCCGCGGGAATTATATGAGAACGGCTATTTAGCAGGAAGTGGCTTTGGACTACGCAATTTAACGCGCTATTTATTCCGTGTGCAGGCAGTTTATCCAGGCGGTGAAAGCCCAAACTCCGATTTGGTTTTTGCCTACATGCCGATTGAAAAGCCAAAAGCGCCTGTTGCGAAAGCTTATTCCAATTTGGCACATAAGGAAACGGGGTATGTCGAGTTAAATTGGGAGCCAAGCCCGATGGCGGATGGATATAAAGTCCTTGCCTACAACGGAAAAACGTACGAACAATATGATGTAGGCACGGCGACAAAATGGACAACGCAAAATAAAGGGATTTGGCCGACAAACGCAGAAATTGCAGATGGCAAGTTTGCACTTCATAAAGACGGAAGTGGTGCAGAACTTGCAAGAGACCCTTCGCCAGTCTACCGAAATACAGGCGGCATTTACGGGGAACGGAAAAATTATTGGTTCCGCGTAATTGCTTATCAAAAGGCGGGCAACAATGCGGAAAGTGCGCAATCTGATCCTGCTACGCCAGTCATTCCAGAGGCTGTGAATAAACAGCTTGGTATGGCGGATTACTGGACGAGCGTACCTGTACGCGGCGGGGAAGTTAATGCGACAAATGGGAATTTCTTGTTCCATGAAACGGATTTCGAACTCGCAGGACGCGGACCAAGCATTAATGTGGACCGAACGTTTAATAGTCAAGACGAGGCAATTGGGATTTTTGGGAAAGGTTGGACAAGTACGTTAGAGGAAAAACTTGTAGAAGAAGCGAATGGCGATATTATTTGGGTTGAATCGGACAAGAAAATCCATCGTTTTACTAAAAAAGGGGATTCTTATACGGCGCCATCTGGTATTTATTCGGAAGTTTCTAAAACGGCGGACGGCTTTTTGAAAGTGGAAGAAGATAAATCTGAAACACGTTTTCTTCCAGATGGTCGTTTAGTTTCTGAGAAAGATACGAAAGGGAATCAGCTGACATATGTGTATGCAGATGGCAAGCTTGCGAGTTTACGTGATGCGTCTGGTCGGACGGTGACGCTCACTTATGACGGCGATTTAGTGACGAAACTTGTTGGTCCTTTGGGGCGGACGATTAGTTATACGTATAATGGGAATCAGGAGCTTGTAAGTTCCTCTACGGCGCGTGGTAAAGTCTACCGATACGGCTATAAAGATGGGTTGCTAACGGCGATTTATGATCCGAAACATACGGATGCTAAACCTTATGAAACGACATTTGTTTATGAGGATGAAAAGCTGACGGAGATTACGGATCCGGTCGGGAAAAAGACGACGCTTTCTTATGATAAGGAAAAACATCAAACGACTTTAACAAATGAGAAAAAGAAAAAAACGATTTATGAGTATAACGATGCAGGAAATCCGAAAAAGGAAATTGTGGATGCGGATGGATTGAAGCTGACAACAACCTACACGTATGAATCAAATAATTTAACAAAAGAAGTAAATCCAAAAGGGCAGGAAGAAACGTATACGTATGATGCAGATGGAAATGTGACGCAGATGACGGATGCTTATGGTACGGAATCTTATACGTATAATGATAACAATGATGTGACGAGTGCAACGGATACGGAAGGCCGTAAGACGACGGTGGCGTATGACGGAGCGGATGCGGTGTCGGAAACATTGGCGACGGAAGCACAAGTCTCTTCTGTTACTCAATACGATAGTTACGGAAATCCGATTCGCGGTAGCGGAGAGCTCTCTTCTGGCGGAAATTTAGTTCAAAATAGTGGGTTTGAAAAAGGAACGAGTCTTTCGAACTGGACACTCATACAATCGAATGCAAAGGGTGGCATTACATTTGATAACACGCAAATGGCACCTGGTGCGCTTGGTGGCAGTGGTTCAGTGAAGGTGACTAGCGAGGCGCTTACAACGGATAAAGGCTATTCGGCGGCAACACAGCGCGTTGATGTGGATCCAGAAACAACGTATACATTTAGTGCATGGACTAAAACATCGGGAATGACAAACGCGGATGGTCTTTTGATTGCTAGATTACAAGATGCGAATGCGAAAGATGTAACGGATGGAAGTGTCTGGCAGTCGAATCGTCCAACTTCGATTAAAAATAATAGCGGCTGGGTAAAACGCCAACTGACATTTAAAACATCAAAAAATACGCGTCAAGTGTTGCTTTACCTAGACAACGAGCAAGCTGCACCAAATAAAGGAAAAGGCACGATTTGGTATGATAATGTTCAACTCGAAAAAGGTAGCGTAGCATCTAGCTACAATCCAGTCGTAAACAACAGTTTTGAAGACCATAATGGTACGCTTCCAGCAGGATGGGCTCGTACGGGAAATACAGCTTTATCCCAAGCTAAAGTGGTTGATAATGAAAGCTTTAGTGGCGACAGCGCGGTTTATTTTGAACGGAAGGCGACGAGCGAAGCGCATACACACATGCTTCAAGATGTCGCTATCAATCAAAAAGAAGCAAAGGCACTCACGTTAACCGCATTATCTAAGTCAGAAAATGCCAAAGTAAACGGCGCGACTACAGTGATGTCCAATGATTATTCCATTTGCGGGACGATTTATTATCAAGATGGAACGGCTTCCTATGTACAAGGGCAATTCCCGCTCGGTACAAACGACTGGAACCGAAGCGCTGTAGTTATAAAACCTGCAAAACCAATTCAATCCATTAAAATCTACACATTATTCCGTAATGGCTTAACTGGAAAAGCTTGGTTTGACGATGTTCGCGTCATAGAAGGCGAAGTGCTCACACGCGAAGAGTATGATGCATCAGGCAACTACGTGACGGCAAGTTACGACGAAGAAGGCCGTAAAATTAGCTTTACCTATGATGCATACGGCAACAAAACTTCAGAAACGGACGAAAAAGGCAACAAAAAAACGCTCACCTACGATGCCGACAACGCTCTAACGAACACAACACTCGCAAACGGCACATCAGTCGCGTACAAATATGACGACAACGGCAACACCACAGAGAAAAATGTTACCGCTTCTGGAAAAACGCAAAAGAATAGTTATGCCTACGACGTAGACAACAAGATTACAGCGTTCACCGATGCACTTGGGCGGACAATTCAGTACGAATATGATGCAAGCGGCAATGAGACAAAGGCTATCATGCCAAATGGGCGCGTAACCGAAAGTACGTACGATTCAGCGGACCGCACGAACGGCATCAATTGGAACAACGAACCAGCGTTTAAATTCCAGTACGATCCAAACGGCAACCAAACAAAAGTCACCGACGAAATTAATGGTATCGTCACGGACAAAACATACGACGATGCAGACCGTATCACAAAAGTGGCCGAACGCGGCGGTCAAATCAGCTATTCCTACAAAGACAAGCCAACACAAGACAACAAAGGCAAAACCGACAAAGTGGCCGACGTTTCCATTAGCCACGGCGACTATACCGCCAAAACAAGCTACACGTACAACGATTTAGACCAAAATACCCGCGTGAACGACGGCAGTAAAAACGCCTATTTTGAGTTCGATGAGTTCGGCAACATTGGCCTATACACAGCAGGTAACGGCACAGCCGCAAACTATGTGTATGATAGCACCCAAAAAGTAACGAATGTGGCAATTGGCGATGCAGAAGGCGACCTCATTTTAGACGAGAGCTATACGTACGATGCAGCAAGCAACCGTACAAGTATCGACAACAAAAAAAGTGGAAAAACTACCTATGAATACGATGCTGTTAATCAATTGACGAAAGAAAGCTTGCCAGACGGCACCGTCAAATCCTACACGTATGATGGTTTTGGAAACCGCACGCAAGTTCAAATAACTGGTTCAGAATCGAAGACCACTGCCGCCACGTTCAATGACGGCAACCAGCTTGTGCAATTTGGTAGCGATAGACTGACTTATGATACGAATGGCAACCGAACGAGTGACGGAAAATTCAATTATACGTGGGACACAGGCGACCGTTTAATCAGCATTACAAAAAAAGATGAAAATAGTCCATTTGTCCGTTATACTTATGATGATGACAACCGCCGTCTTTCCAAAACAGTGGACGGTGTGACAACCAATTATCATTATGATGGTGACAGCATCGATGTGCTGTATGAAACGGATAGCGCAGGAAAAGTGCTCCGCCAATATGTCTATTCCGACAGCAATATCCGCCTAGCCATGAAAATGAATGGCAAAACACTGTACTATCACTACAATGCACATGGTGACGTCATTGCCATGACCGATGAAAACGGCAAAGTGGTCGCGGAATACGCCTACGATGCATGGGGCGTTGTTCTTAAAAACACAGCCACAACAACCGAGACAAAAGCCAATCCATATCTATATGCAGGTTATACGTATGACAAAGAAATCAAACAGTATTACTTGATGGCGCGCTACTATGAGCCAGAACAAGGCGTGTTCACCGCCTACGATCCAGACCCAGGCGACGAAGACGACCCACAGACGATGAATGGGTATAATTATGCGAATAATAATCCTGTGATGATGATTGATCCAGATGGAAATATTGCATGGTGGGCTGTAGCCGCTGCGGCAGGATCAGCTTATGAGGTAGGTAAATATTTGTATAAGAATAGGAACAAAGGCTATTCTGCTAAAGGTGTATTTGGCGCTGCAGTAAAAGGTGGATTAAATGGTGTTTGGAAGACAGGAGTTGGACGAGTTTTTGGGCTTGGTGGAATGACTAGAGTGGGAATGAAAATTATAAAGAAGAAAAAATTATATAAATCAGTTTGGACAAATGCTAAAAGTTTATACAGAAATCCAGGGAAGCATTTGAAAAGAACTTTAATCAATAAAAATGTTACTAAAAAAAGCAAAAGAAACTATTCAAGATTAAGAAGCCGTATTAATAATGATAAATTGAACCGTTTTTACAAAAAGAAAAAATTTTACAAAGGCAAAGCTGTTAAAAAGAGAAGGAAGTGATTAGAATTACCTTTTTGACGAAAATAATGATAAGTTTGTTGTGTACAGTGGTCACCTTATATAGTGGCTATATATATAGAGTTATCGGAGAGGGGAAACTAGGTATTTCCAAATGGAGTTATAGGACTTTTTCCGCTCTTAGTTTCCTGTCATTTCTCTATTTATCTGTCATGTCTTTTATATTTTTTGTTACTTGGGATGTGCGAGACGATAAAATACTCTATCAATCCGTGATATTCGTGATTCTAACGATATTATTAAACCTTCTGTTTTTTAAGAAGCCGAAAAGTAAACTGTTATTAGTGATTTCGATATTATGGTGTCTGGGCATTGTTTTCTATGCTGTGTATGTATTCAATGTGAAATTTTTGCTAGAAGGAATTTTTGAATTTAAATTTGGGAGTATAAATATTGAATTGGCTTTATTGTGTATGATGGTGGTTTTAGCTTCAGCTTATTTGATAAAGTTAAATACTGATGTATCACGTTGGATGGTAAAAGTATTGTTTGTCATCAATTTGGGTACTCTCGTATGTGGTTTGACTTTGTCATTTGCAGTATTATTTGTTAAAGAAAATCGAATTTGGTTACCGCTATTTAGTTTGTTGATAACAATTCTATTTTTACTTTTAGTTTATCGAATAAAAAATAAAAAAATTTTTATAATGGTAACCACTTGGAATTTAATAATGAGTGTGTATTTTTTGTCTTTAATTTTTGTATCTTTTGACAACTAATTCATTAAAAACGACTTCTCTGAATGATAATAAGGGTTGATTCGCATAAAAACCATTATAATTAAACATTTTTTATTTCAAAAATCAAATTCCTGGTGCACCTGCTAAATCCACTCATGCATCGGGAATTTGAAACAAGTTATTGAAAAGGCAAAACTATAGAATTTTCCATCAAGATAAAGGAAGTGTTGATAGATATGGGAGGTATAGTAATAACAGGGATGTAACTTTAATTGAATATCATAGTATCGATATTCAAAAAAATTAAATCAAATTCCACTTAGTGTATCCAGATTTTAATAAGAAAATAGAGCTAATTTTTAATAAAGTTTGTGGTTTTTATTTTGTAAATGGGTATGAAACAAGCCGATATTCTACAGAAGATTATGAATACGGAGAGAAAAGGGAATTATTATCAGTAGTATATGATAATTCAAAGGAACAAAAATTAATAATTAAATCCAGAGATACTTTTTATAATGGTTTTGATGCTAACTTTAATTTTACTTTAGAATTTATGGAGGGGCTTTTGCTAATTGAAGCCGATGAAATAAAAGTTGATGGCGAAGAATACAATAATCTACTTGAGCATATCGAATTGTAGAGTTCTTTTGGTGCCTAGGAAGTTGTCCTGAAAGGTATAGCTAGAACAACCTAGGCACATGCTAACACGCATCTGTACGTGCTGCAAGGAAACAAATAATATTGCTTAGCGCGTTACTATGAGTCAGAATAAGATTTGTTTATCACCACACCTCAGACAATGAATGGGTACGATTATGGTCAAAATAATCCCGTAATGCATGTGGACCCTGATGGACATAGGATTTGGCTAGCAATAAATGCCGGTTTTGCAGCTTATGATGGCTATAAAGCTTATAAAAAGACGAAGAGTTGGAAAAAAGCTGGAATTGCAGCAGGTAAAGGTGCGCTTGGTGGTGCATTAAATAAAGGCTATCGAGCAGCTCGTTCTTACTATTTCAAGAGAAAAGCGAAGAAACAAGGTCCTTTTGTACCAACAGAATATTGGACACGAAATGCACTTAAGATGGGAAGCCCAAATTCGAGAATTTTGCATCATAAATTGAAGAATGGAGTAAAAGAAAAGTCAACTGTTATTTATGATAAATATGGGCGCCAGAAATATCGAGTAGATTATAATAATCATGGTAGAAGAGATCATACAAAGCCCCATTTGCATGTAGTCAAGTATAGTGCAAATATCCACGAGGAAAATTTAAAGGTCGTGAAACAAGATTTAATATCTATAGAAAATAGTGGGAGGGAGAAGCCGTGACAATATGGAAAAAATTAAATACTATAACAGCTGAAAATTCTTTGTTTGTAGAGGAAAATTTAAATACAATTACAAAATTTACGTACTATACAGAAGACGGGGAAGTGGTATTAATAGCTTCTTTCAATAGAAAAAATGATAGTATTGAAGTAAAGTTTTTAGGTGTAGAGGATTTAAAAGTAAACGCTGATTCAAGTGATCAATATTTTTATGATATAGGAATTGATACAATTTCTGATTCACAACTAGAAAATATTAACTATTATGTTGAGGACTATGAATCTCAATCCATTAGATTTTATTGCAGGGAAATTGAAGTTATGGGATCGGTTGGATAAATAATGCCCAGCTTAGAAGCTAATACGAGTAACTATATCTAATGAACGTAGCTATCTTTTTCAGACAAGAAAAAGTAGATTCTAATTTAAAAGTTGTAGTCCATTATGCGTACTTTTACTCAAAGTTTTAGATGCACTTGTTATCTCATGCATCTAAAACTTCAGATTAACAATTAAAAAGGGGAAGTTATGAAAAAATATCCGCACATTCATTTGTCATTTGCACATGTTTTTACAGCTGATGAGTATTACCGGGTTTATTTTTACGAAAATACACTTGTTTTTGTAAAACTAGGCGGGCAGTTTCATCATGAAAATTTACTTGAACAGGCAGGGCTTTTTGGCGCCATTTTATTCTATATTCCGTACAAAATAGCTAGAAGGCGACAGGAAAAACGAGAGGCTCATGTGGATGCTGTTTTAGTGAAAAAAGGAATGAAAGCTTTACTTAGCGAACGGAAAAGTTTTCAGTTGAAGCAATCTGAAATCAACAAAATTATTTTCCGAACAAATTGGAAGACGCAAATTTTTTCAAACTACGACAAGCACTTACTACTTTTAAAAAATGATGGAACTTGCCTAAAGGCAGCCATTTCATTTGGGCAATCGAAGAATTATGTTATCGGGAAATTGATGAAAAACGGCTATTTAGTGGAGGAAGAAGATGAATAAAGAGGAGTTTTTGGAATACCAACCAATTCAAAATCAAGGTTTTGTAGGAGATATTTCGTTTGAAGACTGGGAATACGGGCAGGACGTTTTTAGCGATATGCAAAAAATCGTTGCCAGTGACGCGGCAACCATAATTTTTCCAGAAAAAAGAAGTGTAAAACAATTTTTGCGAGAGGAAAATATTCCTTTTAAAGTGCATATGGCAGAAGTTTATTTACACTCGCCAAGCCCTTTTCATGTGGTTAAAATCCTTGAAGAGTATTGCGTTTACGGCTTTTGTAAATATATGACACTATTTTTAGGTAACCCATGTGAATTTCGTTTAGAGCAATTTGGGAAAAAAGGAGGATGGGACATTGGCCGATATTTAAACGGCCATTCAGTTGGACTAACGTTACTTGAAAATGAGCCAACACTCTATGTGTCCGCCCAAGATGAACAGGACTGCGAAAACTTCATTCAGCTAATCGAACAACGTTTAGATGATAAAATCGTTCCGTTTATGGACTATAAGGAAACTAATTTAGGCGGCATTTTAGTCCCGCCGGCATTTTTAAAAGAGTTTAATTTGCCGGTTGAAAAATTTCGTATTTCTGCGCGGCTTTTAAATAGCCCCAATGCAGGAAATGATGATGCGCTCCCTCAATTGTTTGCAGGCGATAATCTTCAAATGATTGCGATTGCTAGTTCGTACGATGACACATTGGATGAGTTGGGAATTGATTATCATTTGGATAATAGAATGTTACTTTCGGAACCTATAGCGGCTGAAAGACGTGAAGCAACAATTAATCAGCTGCATAAAGAAAGCTTTTTAGAGCGGGTTTATCTTTTTTATGGGAATAATCCGGATGTTAAAGTAAGGAAAAATCAAACGAATTCTTTTTTGAAAAAATTGTTTTCATATAAATCGTTTTTGGATTTTAATTTAGAAGAAGGCGGGAAAGCCGTTATTCTTTTGTTTGATGGTGAACTTGCGGTTATGTTTGAAAATGTATAAAAAGGAGTCTAACCTCACCTTGAAAGTGGGGTTTTTTTGTTTCTTTCGGGTTTTCGTAACAGAAAGTACACAAAAAAAGAATAAAAAGTTACAAAATTGACCACTTTTTCAGTCGCAACCTGATATGATATTAAGTGAAAATAGGCTTGTTTGCAGCATATATTGACTTTTTCTATATAAAAAAAGAAGATGGAAAGAAGGGAAAAAGTCAAAAAAATACACCAAAGGAAGGAACGGGGCATATGTCTTCAGAGATAAAGGAGTTTTATTCTAATGAAACTGTAGAGTTGGAGTTTAGTCATGAAAACTTGATTGAATTGCTTATTCATTCACCGCGAGTTAGTTGCGAGTATCGGAAGCTCAGAAAAAGAAATATAGTCAATCCGATTGCAAACAACGAAGTGTATTTTTTATCGTCAGGCATAATGGTTTTAACAAAAACAGATTTTCCCATTAATATTAGAAAAGCTAGTGAATTTGTTGGGTTAGAGAGAATCATTTTACAAGAGGACGGTATAAGTGAATACAGGGCAATTGTAGATTGTGAAGTTATCGTTTTTCAAGTTGGAGAAGTTTTGATGGAATTGTTTAGCCATCAGGAAGGTTGGTTATTTTTAGCAGTAGAAATGCAGAAACAAATTAAGTTTCTAACGAATCGGTATTTACTAATGCAGGAAGATAGTTTTTCAAGGTTAAAAGCAACCTTTTTTGATTTGGCTTCAAGATTTGGAACAAAGCAAGATGAAACCTACATACTACCAAAACAATTTAATAAAAAATTTATTGCAGAATATGCTGGCCTCAGCCCTAGTTCAGTCAAAAATGTAGAAGTTAGTTTGAAATCAGAGGGATTTATTGAAATTGCAGACAAATTTTATATTGTCAACTTAGAAAAATACTGCTCAAAAAATGTGTTTTCTTAGGGGGATATAAATGGCTGATGTAAGCAAATTGATTGATTCGAGTTGAGTCAATCAGAAATAAAAAATAGGGAGGAAAAATGTTAATGGTAGTAAAGGGATTTTTAAAAAGAAGTGGGAAAATTGTTTTAGCGACGGTGTTAATTGGGAGCTCGTTAATTGCTTTTTCGCCTGTTTCAGCGTTTGCTGATGAAGCAGTAGCGAATAGAGTGGCATTGACAGCAATACCGGCTGATGCAACTGAGGTAGCGACATTTGGGGAATTAAGAGCAGCGCTACTAGATGCAAATGTTACAAATATCAAGCTTACAGCAGATATTAAAGTAACTTCAAGCTTTAACTTTTCTTCACAAAAGAATTTGTATGGTGACGGGCATACGATCGACATGAACAACTACCGAATTGGAATTTCCAAAACTAAATTACTGAATCGTGTTGAAGGGATAACGATTACAAATCAAAACATCTATCCGCTATTTTGGTCCGAAAGTTCTGAAGTAACTGTGACGTATAAAGACGTCAACTCTTCAGGGGCGCAATTTATTTATAATGCGCATGGAACAACCATTTTGGAGGGGAAAATTACGGCAAATTCTACGAGGGAAGAAGTATATCAAGGGGATAAACTTCTTGTTAAATCAGGAGCGACTGTTAATTTCACTTCCCAAACGAGTTCTCCAGCATTACGAGTATACGATAGCGTAAATCAAGAGGCAAATTCTGATTTTAAAGTGACTTCAAAAGATATTTCGCTTTACGGACATGACAGCGATACAAAAATCATCGTTGCTGGAAACATGGTATTAAAATCCACAGATGAACAAGCGATTTATACAGCATGGTCAAATGCCGAAATGACGGTTGTAACAGGTGGTAAATTTCAGGCTACATCAGGGGAATTAACTGAAGAAGGAATTTCACTTACAAATGGAAACTTAACTGTACAGACAGGTGCAGACTTTGTTGTAACCTCTCCGGGTAGGCAAGGGACCGTACAAACAAGTGGTAAATTAGTATTTGAGAATGGTTCTAACTTTCTAATCACAAATACAAATGCTGTAGGGTCTGTTTTTGCCAACTATTCTAGAAGTTCGACAAATATCAACATTAATTCCGATAACGGATTATCAACTTGGGATGCGGGATTAATTAATAGTGCAAAACCGACTCATAATTACTATGATTTTAAAACAGCAACTTTTGATTTGTCTGGATGGGATCGAAGTAATCTTAACCAGAAGAATTTGACTTCGAACAGCTCGGACTTCAAGGCGCAATTTGTCAGTAAGACAACCGCTAAAATTAGTGGTGGTAGTTATGCTTTAACAAATATCGCAGCAACGACTATTGACAGACTGACAACGGATTCTACAAATATATCAGGCACAGCAGAGCCAAATGCAACTATTGAAATTAGAGTAAACGGTGAAGTAATTGGAACAGGAAACTCTGACTCAGAAGGAAAATATAATCTTGTAATTCCTAGACAAGTTATTGGAACTGAAGTTACAGTAGAGGCTGTGGCAAAAGGTAAAACATCTAGTACTTCAACAAATGTTCAGCAAGGTAGAGTGTTAGCAGAAACAACCATTGATGATGTGACAAATAAATCTACAGTTGTTTCTGGAACAGCAGAACCAAATGCAACTATTGAAGCAAAAGTAGGCGCGGAAGTAATTGCTACAGGAACAGTTAATGCGGATGGACAATATAGTTTAACTATTCCAGCGCAAAAAGTAGGCGTTGTTGTTACGGTAACCGCTATGGTTGACTGGCTTACATCTTCTGCATCTACAACAGTAACGAAAGAAACAGAAGGGACGATAACCATTACAGATCCTTTCTATATTGGTTATGATGAGGCTATTAAATCCACAGTTAGTGGTGATGTAGCGAAAGTGTATCTTCAAGTTGATGGTACAGACTACAAAGCCATTTCAGCTGAAGGAAGTTTTGAATACTTGGTCGAACATGAAATTACAAGTTTGTCACAAGAAGTATACCTTGTGGCAGTAGATGAGTCAGGCAAAGAGTTATCTCGTGCAAAAGTAGAGCTTAAAGATGGTGATTTATTAAGGGGCTCTGTTTCAGCTGATGCATTTATTGTTGGAGTGAGCAATTATGTAGCGGGTACTTACGAAGGTTCAATCGCAAAAGTGGCGCTTGTTGTTAATGGAATGGTTTATCCAGCGGTAGGTGTAGTCGGAGAAGATACTTTCCAATATTATGCAAAAGATAAAATTACAAGTCTCACTGATAATGTGGAGGTACTCGGCTATAATCCAGAAGGGAAATTAATTTACAGGACAGCTGTTTTAATAAACGGTCCCGGTAGCATTCAAGGGACAATCACAGCAGATTCTAGTGATTACATTATGATAACAGATTCCTATATTAGGGGAACTTTCACAGGAGGAGTTAAATATATTTCGCTTGTTGTGAACAATATGGAATATGCAAAAGTGGGAGTAATTGATAGCATAAACTGGCAATACTATGCAAAAGACAAAATTACAAGCCCAAATGATACTGTCGTTATAAGAGCATATAATGCGGCGGGGGCGCTCGTTGATGAGGAAAGAATCAATGTTTTACAAGAACCAAGAAAAGAAACAACGATTACTCCAGATGCTTTTACACTAAAAATTGATAGCTATGTGAAGGGGAAATTTACTGGAGATGTAAAATATGTTGCACTCAAAGTTGGCGACAAAACATATAGTAAAATTGGTGTCATGGATGATTCTAACTGGAGATATTATGCGAAAGATAAGATTCTAAGTACAGATGACCAAGTTACTATTATAGGTTACGGTTTGATGGGGGAAATAATCGTACAAAATGATGTGGAAGTAGAATAAAAATTAGTAAGAGAAGCATAAATTGTACAGGATTTATGCTTCTTTTTATCTGTAATTTGCTTTATATACACATCCGATGTGATTATGGACATTTGTAACGAATTTGTGAACTCAAGAAATTTCGAATAATCAAAAACCGGATTATTCGTAGAGGATTTTACGAAAAAAATAAAAAGGCACAAATTTCCGTGCAAAGCAAGAAAATACGCCGAAAGATCAAGGTTGAAAAAACAATTAGAAGCGGTTTTTAGCAGATGATTTTCAATATAAATATTGCTTTTTAGTAATTAGTAGATAAGAAAACTTGTAACAGAAAATACACAAAAAACAAAGGTTAATCGATAAAAATAGCTTTTTTTCTGATTTTAAACTGATATGATAATTAGTGAATTAAGAATTGCTAAAAGAAGTACTCGATTTTAGGAAAAGTATTAGCTTAGTTTTGAGTATGTTAATTCAGAAAGGATTTGAGTTGTACGATTTTCATTTAGGTAGCTTTGTTAAAGTAAGAACATGTCGATTAAAGCACTTTCACTAATAGATGATAACGTTCAAGTTACTGAAAAAAAACGAAAATTCTGAAAAGTGTTCTGGTTAGGAGGGTGAGAAAAATGCTTACTGAGATTAAAGAACTGTACTCCAATGATGCTGTAGAATCAAATTTTAATCAACAAAATTTGATGAAATTGCTCATTCAATCTCCACAAGTGAAACATGAATATCGGAAAATGAAGAAGAACCATGTGATTAATCCAATAAAGAGCAATGAAATTTATTTTTTAACATCAGGGATTATAGTTTCACAACATCAGGATTTCCCCATTAGTTTACAGCAGACAAATGAGTTTATTGGGTTGGATACTATTATTTTGCAAGGGGATTACGTCGATAATTATCGACCAATTATAGATTGTGAGGTAATTGTCTTTCAAAAGTCTGAAGTACTACTGGAATTGTTAAGTCATCAAGAAGGTTGGCTCTTCCTAGCATTAGAAATGCAAAAGCAGAATAATGTTTTAACGAATCGATATCTATTAATGAACGAAAATAGCTTTTCAAGACTTTCAGCTACTTTTTTTGAATTAGCTTCAAAATTTGGTGTTAAGCAAGATGATGCTTATATTCTTCCAAAGTATTTTAGCAAAAAATTCATTTCGGAATACGCAGGTCTAAGTCCCAGTTCTTTAAAGAAAATGGAAAGCCTTTTAAAAGAGGAAGGGATAGTAGACTTTGTAGACAAAATTTACATTGTTTATTTAGAGAGATATGCGAACTCCGAAAAAGCGATTTACAACCCAAAGGTTTTACAAAAGTGGTTGGAAAAAGAACAGTAGAATGCAGTTGCGTAAGCAGTTTTTTTATTTTAGTTATGAGTTTTAAATGTTTTGTGCAAGTGGGCTACTAATCAAATAGTTGCCGCTTGCAAACAATCTATCAAAATTTTTGATGGATTCTACAAGTCACTAGAGTATTTGGATGATGAAGTTTTCATCACTCGTTTTAGGAAATAATTTAGAATTGAAGGAGTTAATTTAAACTATGAAAAAAGTTTTACTAGCAGTTTTATCAGGCACATGTGCGTTATCTTTGGTAGCTTGTAGTGCACCTGCAAAAGATGAAGGTAAGGAAAATAACAAACAAGAGTCAGTGGAAAAGAAAGCTTCTGCAACTTATCCAGTGAAAACAGTAGATAATGTAGAAATGAAAATTGAAAGTATTGAAACAACAGAGAACGGTAAGGGCGATAAAAATATTGTTCAAATCAATATGAACTTTAAAAATGAAAATGCTACGCCGTGGGGTGTTGGTGGTAGCGAATTTATTATAAAAGACGGCGATAAAACTTACACAGTTATTCCTGATGCAAATAATATCGGAACAGATATCGAAGCGAATAAATCGGTTAGTGGTGCAATAAATTTTGAATTGCCAAAAAGTGTGAAATCAGGCGATTTATCCTATAAACCAGTTACTTTTGGCAAAGAAAAGCCTAAAGTACTTGCAACTTGGGAAATTTCCATTCCAGACAACAAATGAGATTAAATCTATGAGGAGATGATCGTTTGAAAATCGCAGTAATTGGTCTTGGCTATATTGGTTTGCCCACCGCGATAATGTTTGCTAATCACGGACAAGAAGTGGTTGGAGTAGATGTTAAAAAAGAAGCTGTTGATATGTTAAATGAAGGGCGTCTTCACCTTGAAGAACCAGGGCTTCAAGAAGAGCTAGATAAGGCATTATTATCCAAGCGTTTTAAGGCTAAGCTGGAACCAGAGGCAGCAGATGTTTTCATCATTTCAGTTCCAACACCGAATATTCCTGATGAATATCTTTCTTGTGATTTAACACATGTGAAAGACGCGGTAAATAATATTCTTCCTTTTCTTGAAAAAGGAAATGTGGTTATTTTAGAATCTACAATTGCCCCGCGTACAACAGAAGATGTAGTAAAGCCGATGCTAGAGGAGGCTGGATTCATTGTTGGTGCAGATGTGTTTTTAGTTCACTGCCCAGAACGTGTTTTACCAGGGAAAATTATTCATGAATTGGTATATAACAATCGTATTATTGGTGGGCTTACACCTGCTTGCATAGAAGCAGGAAAACACGTGTATGGTTTGTTTGTTCAAGGGGAACTTATCGAGGCTACAGCAGGTGCTGCGGAGCTCTCGAAACTCATGGAAAACACGTATCGTGATGTGAATATTGCTCTTGCTAATGAACTTGCAAAAATTGGTGATGCACTTCAAATAGATGCGCTTGAAGTTATTCAAATGGCGAATAAGCACCCGCGTGTTAATCTACATTCACCAGGTCCAGGCGTCGGAGGGCATTGCTTAGCGGTGGATCCATACTTTATTGTAGCGGCAACACCTGAAAACACACCACTTATTCAAAAGGCGCGCGAAATTAATAATCAGATGCCGCACTTTATTTTAGAAAAAGTGAAAGAGTTTATGAACTTAATTGACGGTCGAAAAATAGTCGTATGTGGAGTCACTTATAAAGGTGATGTGGACGATATTCGTGAAAGTCCAGCTATTGAAATTGTTCAATTATTAAAAGATGAAACCGATTTTGAAATGACTATTTTTGATCCACATGTGCATAAGCCGTGGATTGAACCAAACTTTGAGGAAGCTATTTCAGGAGCTGATTTAATGCTTGTTTTAGCCGATCATAGTGAGTTTAGAATGATAGTAGCTGAACAGCTTGACGGAATGAATCAGAAAAATATTTTTGATACGAAAAACATCATTTCAGAGATGGCTGATGCAAGGGTTTATAACATGGGAAGCTTATATAAGATGAAAAGGGATAATAAAAAGTTAGTTTCAATTGTTGAATAAAGACAGGAGGAAACAATGGAAGATACATTAAGCCTAAAGCAGCTATGGGACCTTTTGAAAAAAAATAAGTGGCAAATTTTTATTAGTACTTGCGTATGCACACTTTTGATGACAGGCTACCTTTACTTTTTAGCAATCCCAGTCTATAAGAGCGAAACAGAAATATTAATTAATCAATCAGTTCCGGAGAACTCACTTGTAGAGTCGAAAGACGTTCAGGCAAACTTGCAACTTGTAAATACGTATGCCTCGATTATAACGAGTCCACGTATTTTATCAGAGGTTTCTCAAAAAATGGACGGAAAATATTCGGAAAAAAATTGGAACAAATGATTACAGTTAACAGCACGGCGGAGTCACAAGTTATTCAAATTAATGTCGAAGGAGAAAATGCAAAAGATAACGTCAAAATTGCAAATGCGACAGTTCAAATTGTCAATAAGGAAATCCCTGAAATAATGAATATTGACAATACTTATATTTTGTCACCTGCCGTTTACGATTCAGACGCTGCTCCTATAAAACCGCATAAGAGTTTATTAATTGCTATTTCAGCTGCTGTTGGAATGATTATTGGTGTCATTATTATGTTTGTCCGCAATCTCTTTGATCGTTCTATTAAAACAACTGAAGATGTAGAGCAAATTTTGGAGCTTTCAGTTTTAACTGTTATCACTGAAATGAAAGAAGAAGATTTACGAGAACGAAGCAATACTAGAAATAGACGCAAGAGGAAAGGATAATGTCTGATGCACAATAATCAAATGAACAGAAGAAAATTGATTGTTGAAACAAATCCTAATTCGCCGATTACGGAACAATTTAAAACTCTTCGTACGGGTATTCATTTTTCATCTGTAGATAAAGAATATAAGTCGATTTTAGTTACTTCTCCGGAACCTGAAAGTGGAAAATCTACCATATCTGCTAACCTAGCTATTTGTTATGCGAAGCAAGGAAGTAAAACGCTTTTAATTGATGCAGATATGCGGAAACCAACGGGACATAAAACGTTTGGAATTAGATTTAATATTGGCTTATCGGACTTGTTAACGGATAACGAAATCCAGCCAGAGAATGTTTTTCATGAAACTGAAATTGAAAATTTAATGATTTTAACGAGCGGAACGATACCGCCGAACCCAAATGAATTACTAGCTTCTAAAAAAATGGGGCAATTATTAGCAAGTTTTGCTGAGGAATTCGATCAAATTATTATTGATACGCCTCCAATTTTAGCTTCATCAGACGCGTTAGTTTTAACCCCTTATGTAGATGGCGCAATTCTTGTTCTTCGTAGTGACAAAACGCTTAAAGAACATGCGAAATTGGCGGTACAACAGCTTAAAAACACCCAAGTATCAATTATTGGATCGGTCTTAAATTATGTGAAAAGCAACAAGAATAATTATTACTATTATAGTTAATGAAAGGAATCGAGATGGAGTCAATTAAAACAGTGGCAAAGCCCACTACAAAAACAACTATGAGATTTTATCCAATTGCCAAGCGAGTTATAGATTTTCTTGGTGCAAGCTGCGGTCTGTTTCTGTTAACACCACTCTTTATTTTATTATTTATCCTCATTAAACTAAGCGATTTAAGAGCACCTGTTTTTTTTAAGCAAGAACGTATTGGTAAAGATGGTAATCGCTTCATGATGTATAAATTTCGTACGATGATTCCGAATGCCGAAGAAAAATTAGCCGAGTTACTTGAACATAACGAGGTTGAAGGCGCGATGTTTAAAATGAAACATGATCCGCGAATCACTAAATTAGGAAGATTTTTACGTAAAACAAGCATTGATGAATTACCACAATTAGTAAATGTTTTAAAAGGCGACATGTCTTTAGTTGGACCACGTCCGCCGCTTGAACGAGAGGTTGAGGAGTATTCAAAAAGGGATTTAGGACGTTTAGCGATCACGCCAGGTTGTACAGGATTATGGCAGGTCAGTGGACGTAATGATGTTAGCTTTTCTGAAATGGTGAATTTAGATTTGCACTACATTCAACATGTCAGTTTTTCACTAGATATGAAGATTTTGCTGAAAACGGTACGCGTGATTTTTGTGCCGAATAGTGCTTATTAATTCAAGAGGAGAAGCAGAAATTTATGACTCGTATGTTTTTATTAGGAAGCTACGTGGATGCTCTAACAATGCAAGAAACTTTGGATAAAATTGAAGAGATTGTCCACGAAAAAAGACCAGTGCAGCATGTTGTTATTAATGCCAGTAAAATTAATTTAATGGCGGAAAATAGCGAACTTGCAAAAATTATAAATGATTCGCCGCTTATCAATGCAGACGGACAGTCAATTGTCTGGGCGGCAAACTTTTTAGGAAAACATATACCTGAAAGAGTTACGGGTATCGATTTATTTGAAAAATTAGTTGAGAAAAGCGCAGAAAAGGGATACCGAGTTTTTTACTTTGGTGCAACCGAAGAAGTGGTGCAAAACGTTGTGCGGATTCATCAAGAGAAGTTTCCAGCACTACAAATTGCGGGGTGCCGAAATGGTTATTTTGATGATGCTGAGTCGGAACAAATTGCGCTTGATATTCAAAAATCACAAGCAGATATTGTATTTGTTGCTTTTTCCAGTCCAAAAAAAGAATTTTGGATTCGGGAGCATATTGATACGATGAAGGCTCCTTTTGTTATGGGCGTGGGAGGAAGTTTTGACGTTATTTCGGGTTTGACAAAGCGGGCACCGGAGTGGATGCAGAAAACTGGCTTGGAATGGTTTTACCGTTTTGCTCAGGAACCGCGTCGCATGTTTAAGCGTTATTTTGTGGGAAATTTAAGCTTCATGAAGAAAGTGCTGAAAGAAAGGCGGCATAAGTAATGCTTGCAATTGTATTTTCAATACTTAACTGCCTTCCGATGCCTAATCGACTTGCAGCTGGACGCTTATTGCGCAAGCTTAAGAACAAAGTTGCTAAATCGC
Source organism: Listeria sp. ILCC797 (assembly GCF_900186185.1). Lineage (NCBI taxonomy): Bacteria > Bacillati > Bacillota > Bacilli > Caryophanales > Listeriaceae > Listeria > Listeria sp. ILCC797. The sequence goes on along the minus strand of NZ_FYBS01000004.1, from coordinate 48,092 downwards.
TATTTGGAAGTTGTGCAGAAAATAGTAACTTACGACCAAATTTAAAATTAAGATATACGAAAAATATTCATATTGGAACGCGTTCATCAATTGGTGATAACTCGCGAATCATTGCTGCGGCACCAGTTTATATTGGTGATGATGTTTTAATGGCACCTGAAGTAGTCATTTTAACGGAAACGCATTGTATTGACGGGACGCAGAAAATTCTAGATAGTGGAACAGAAAAAAAATCTGTTTCTATCGGCAATGATGTTTGGATTGGCACTCGTGTCACGATTTTAGCGGGTGCAGAAATTCCGAATGGTTGTGTTGTAGCCGCTGGGGCAGTGGTTCCGGCGAAGAAATATCCACCATATAGTATTATTGGCGGAGTTCCGGCGAGAGTGATTCGTGAAGAGAGATAAAAAGGGAGTGAGGCACATTGAAAGTGATTCGAAAAATCGATGTGCCTTCTTGTTAGTGTGCAGTTTTCTAAAATTTAAAATAAAAAAGATTACTAAGTTGTTGCAAAAATATTTTGAAAAGGAAATTAGACATGAAAATACTTGTTATCGCCAACATGTTTCCATCTAAAGAATACCCGTCATACGGCATTTTTGTGAAAAATCATGTGCATATACTTGAAAATGCATCAAGTGAAATTGATACGGTTACAATGAATAAAGAGTTAAACAAGTGGAAAAAGCTTTGGAATTATATTGTTTTTTACTTCCGTATTTTCTTTACTTTATTGTTTAAAAAATATGATGTAGTTTACTTGCATTACGCTTCTCATAGTGCGATTCCCATTTTATGTGCGAAAGCTTTAAACCGTAAAATTAATCTTACTGTGAATGTTCATGGTAGTGATGTGTTTCCGGAAACCCGGATTCAAGAACGGTTGCAATCATGGGTGGCAAGGCTATTAAAACAGGCGAATCATGTTGTTGTGCCGTCTGATTATTTCAAACAAGTGGTTATAAAACGATACAAAATTGTATCTAGTGATATTTTGATTTCGCCGTCTGGTGGAGTGAATCGCACGCTTTTTGCACCTCAAAAAATAGATAAGGACGCGGACGTTTGTTGTGTTGGCTACGTGGGACGTATTGATATTGATAAAGGATGGGACGATGCTCTTCGAGGTTTTGCGCAATTTAAGCGCGTATCGAATCGGCCTGTGCGGCTTATTATGGTGGGGAATGGTAAGGAAAACGAGCAAAAAGAAGCGCTTATTCAGGAGCTCGGGCTTCAAGATGATGTGCGTTGCTATACTTTACTGCCGCAAGAGGACTTGGCCGCACTTTATAACGAAATGGATGTTTTTGTATTTCCTAGTCGGAGAAAAGGGGAGAGCTTGGGACTTGTTGGCATCGAAGCGATGGCGTGTGGAGTTCCGGTGATTGGTAGTCGTATTGCGGGAATTCAAGGGTATTTGATTGAGGGAGAAAACGGTTATTTCACGGAGGTTGGTAGTGCTAGTTCGATTGCTGAAAAATTGGTGCAATTTAGTTCAATCAGTGAAGCAGAAAAACAGGTATTGAAGCGCAATGCCTTTCATTCTGCGACAGCATATGATCAACAACTGGTTCAAGAGGAAATGGTGAAATTGTTGCCAATCCTAGCGAATTAACGGTCAGGCGGATGACAAAGGTAATCTTTGCTATCCGCCTGATTTTTTATTTCGTGTAAGTTCATAATTTGCTACAGTTACCTGCTAAAGTGTTTCGTCGTCTTTTTGATACTCTAAAATGTCGCCGGGTTGGCAGTCGAGTGCTTTACATATAGCTTCTAAGGTTGAGAAGCGGACGGCTTTTGCTTTGCCGTTTTTTAGAATGGATAAATTTGCCATTGTAATGCCGACTTTTTCGGATAGTTCTGTAACGGACATTTTTCGTTTGGCGAGCATAACATCTACATTTATAATAATGGCCATAAAATCACCTCATATCGTTAAATCATTTTCAGATTTGATGGAAATCGCGTTTTGTAGTAGCTTCTCAAGAACAGCCGAAAAAATGGCGATAATAAATGCGGCGAAAATGACCACGATTCCGATGAAAATAATTCCGGGCGCATCTGTGATGTTGGCTGCCATGTAGAATAGTGGTAAGGTGAGTAAATATAGGCCACTAATTAGGAAAGCAGAAAACTTGATTTTAGTTAGATTTTTAACTGCAAGGGTTGAAAAAGCCTTGTTTTTATCAATTAAAAGTAGCAGTTTGAATGCTTGAACTACGGCAATGAAAAATGGAATGGCACTCAAATAAATGCTGATGAAAGCCATATAAACAAAAATTTGATTGTTTGGAAAGGTCTGAAGTGCCCCGATAATCAGGCGAGGCAGACCGACAAATGCAAGCGCCAATACCGGAATACAGAGAACAATAATGACGAGCTTTAAAAGTAAAGTTTCTCTTTTCATACTAAATACCTCACTACTTTTAGGATTAGTTTTAGTATAAAATAAAATTTGTTGTTTTTCAACAAAAAATTATTGTTTTATTTTACGTTCGGTTAATAAAATGGATAGGCCTAATAAAATTAAAAGGATGACGAAAAACAAGCTACTGCGTATGAAAAATTGGATGGGGACAAAACTTAGTGCAACGTAAAGGAAAAATGTGGCGGTACCGAGTATTAGCCAAAGCTTGCCTAAGTAGCGATGCGCTCGTTTGAAGGCTTCTGGTGATTTTAAACTCGCTTTTGTCCGGTAGCTGAGGGCTTGGTTTTGATTGGTTGGGGTGAAAAAATAAAAATAGGCGCCTAAACCGATGAGTAGCAAGGGGACTACAAAGTCTAACATGTGATCGCTCCGTTCTTAATGAAAATGATTCTCAATTAACCTTTGAATTAAAAGGGATTTTCTAGTACAATAAATATACCAGAAAACACGGGGAGGAAACTATGAAAAAGGCATATTTTGGACTGGTTTTTATCGCGATTTTATTTCTTTCTGCTTGTTCGGGGGCTCCTGAGTCGGCGGAAAAAGAGACTCCTAGCGAGGCGAAAGCGGAAAAAGCAGTTTTAACGATACATGATATGGCGGGGCGGACTGTCACGTTTGATACATTACCGAAGCGAATTATTACGCTCACAAATTCAGATATGAACATTGTTTATGCGCTTGGCGGGAAAGTGGTTGGGCGGCAAACGCAAGATGCGAGTGGTGTGGAACCGGACGAAGCGAAAAGCGCTACGGAAGTTGGGAATACACATGATTTAAATTTGGAAAAAATTGCGGCGCTTGCGCCTGATGTGATTGTGGCGAGTTCGGAGCAAAATTTGAAGGATGTACCAGCGCTTGAGGCAATTGGGGCGAAGGTTATTTTGACGGGCGCGAATTCGGTTGATGAAATTAAAACGCAAACGGAAGTGCTGGGGAAATTGCTTTCTGCGGAGGCGAAAGCGAAGGAATTGAATCAGATGCTAACCGAGAAGGAAGAGGCAATTCAAACGGCGCAAGCGGGGAAGAGTGTCCGGGCGCTTATGATTTTAGGGGCACCGGGAAGCAATTATGCGGCTTTGCCGACATCGCTTAGCGGAGATACTTTGCGAATTGCTGGCGGAATTAATGTTGCGGAAAACTTAAAGGGCGTGGAGAATTTTCCACAGTACGCGGCACTTAATATTGAAAAAATTGTTGCGGAAGATCCGGAAGTGATTTTCTTAATGATTCACGGTGGGGATGAAAAAGAAACGGAAGCGGCTTTTCGAAAAGAAATGGAACAAAATGACGCTTGGAATTCGACTACGGCGGTAAAAAACGGCCACGTCATGGTGCTCCCGGCTGATTTGTTTGGAACGAATCCGGGTGTCCGAATTGACGAGGCGCTTGATTATATGACTCAGAAATTAAATCAGGTGGCGAAATGAGTGCGGCGCATGATCCTAGACGAAGACGCCGTTTGATTTCGCTTGCGGTTGTTCTAGTCCTTCTAATTGTGGTTTTCTTTTACGGTTTGACGACTGGTTCGGTGGGTCTTTCGTATTCGCAAGTTTGGCATGTTTTAACGGGTGACGGCGACACGCTTTCCAACCAGCTCGTATGGAATTTACGCTTGCCACGAATGCTAATTGCCTTTTTAGTTGGGGGGGCGCTTGCGATTTCAGGCTGCCTACTTCAAGGCGTTATGCGAAATCCGCTTGCTGATCCAGGCGTTATCGGTGTATCGGCGGGCGGAGGCCTTGTTGCCATCATCTTGACAATCGTTTTCCCTACCTTATCGGGTTTCGTCCCGCTTGGTGCATTTTTAGGCGCATTTGGAACAGCCCTTTTAATCTACATCGTGGCTTGGGATAAAGGGGTTTCACCGCTGCGCGTGATTCTATCTGGTGTGGCGATTAATGCGTTTATTACGGCGATGACCTCTGGCATTATGGTGCTTTACTCGAATCGTGTGCAGAGTGTGATTTCATGGATGACGGGCACACTTTCGGGGAAAAGTTGGTATCACTTGGAGATGATATTTCCCTACATGGTGGTCGGATTTATCCTTAGCATTTTTGCCATCCGCTCATCCAATGTGCTCATGCTCGGCGACGACGCGGCGAAATTGTTAGGCTATGCGGTTGAAAAGCATCGTTTCTTCATTATCATGTTGGCGGCATTTTTGAGCGGCGTGGCAGTCAGTGTGGCGGGCCTAATTGGCTTTGTCGGCCTAGTTGTCCCACACATTTTTAGATTGATTATTGGGAATGATTATAAATATTTACTGCCGATGTCGGCGCTAGGCGGTGCCGTTTTGGTGGGCTTTGCGGATACGGCGGCGCGAAGCTGGTTTGGCTCGATTGAGCTCCCAGTGGGGATTTTACTTGCGATGATTGGCGCGCCGTTCTTCCTCATTCTATTACAGAGAGGGCGTGTCACTTCATGAAAATAGACATTGAAAACCTTTCTTTTTCGAGAAAAAAGGATTTTGCGATTCGCGATTTGTCGCTGCAAATTGAAGAAGGAAAAATAACGACGCTTGTTGGACCGAATGGGTCGGGAAAATCGACTATCCTTCGACTAATGATGCGCCTTCTCGAACCTAAAAGCGGCTGTGTCATGCTTGATGGAACTGATTTGGCGTCGATTAGCGCGAAAAAATTGGCGAAGGAAATGACGATGCTTTCGCAGGCACCAGACGGCCTTTTAGATGTGGTGGTGCACGATTTAATTGCCTACGGGCGGATGCCGCATAAGGCGTGGCTGAGTACTGGGCTTACTACGGAAGATGAAACGGTAATTCGTTGGGCGCTTCAGGTATGCAATTTGGAGCACCTCGCTTATCGGCCGCTTCACACGTTGTCAGGCGGCGAGCGGCAGCGAGCGTGGCTTGGTATGGCTTTGGCGCAAAAGACGCCAATTTTATTGTTAGATGAGCCGACGACATATCTTGATATCGCGCATCAATTGGAACTTTTAGATTTGCTTACGAAATTAAATCGCGAGTACGGAATGACGATAGTGCTTGTTTTGCATGATTTGAATCAAGCTGCACTTTATAGTGATCAAATTTTTGCTTGTACAGATGGTGCGATTGCTAAAACTGGTACGCCTCATGAGGTGTTTACGACGGCACTTTTGGAAGAAATTTTTCACATAAAAGCAGATGTTTCAGAAGTTGGTGATAAACTATCGATTCGGCCGGTTTCGTCTACGCGTTTCTCATCATAATTTTAGATTAGAATTTCGTGAAAAAGCTTCCTATCTGTTAAAAACTTGATATAATGAAGAGAGAAATTTTATGTTATAATATATAAATTGGGTTTTACGGGAGTGTTTGGGGGCAAAGTAAGGGATTGTTTTGTTAACCAACCAGTTAGGAGCGTAAAGAATGAACCAGCAAAATAAAATGGCAGGGCGAATTGACTACGGTATTATTTTAACTTTAATGTTGCTCTGCTTAATTAGTTTAATATCGATTTATAGTGCGCAGATTACGAATGAGCAGTATGATACGAACTTTGTGATGAAGCAAATCGTTTGGTACGCGGTGACAACATTTGCGATTGTTGTGATGATGCAACTTGATTATGATAGGCTGACAAAATGGGCGTATTATTATTATGCGCTTGGTATTTTCCTGCTTGTGTTTGTGCTTGTTTTTGGTAAAGAAGTAAAAGGTGCGAAAAGTTGGATTATCATTCCATTTTTGGGAAGCTTACAGCCGTCGGAAGTTGTTAAAGTTATTATTATTATCGTTTTAGCGAAGGTTATTATGGATCATAACAACAAGTTTAAGGTACATACGATTAAGTATGATTTTTGGTTGATTGTGAAGATAGGACTTTTTGCAGCGGTCCCGCTAGTGCTTATTATGATGCAACCGGATTTAGGGACGACACTTGTTTTTATTGCGATTATTGCAGGAATGATTCTCGTTTCGGGGATTAGTTGGAAGATTATCGTACCACTGTATGGTGGGATTATCGCGCTTGGAACAGCTGCGATTTGGATGGTTATTTATCATCAAAATTGGCTCGTTAAGATTGGCTTTAAGCCATACCAATTTGATCGTATTACAACATGGATTAATCCAGAAACTGATCCGCAAGGTGGCGGTTATCAAGTGCTGCGTGCGATGACGGCCATTGGTTCTGGGCAGATTACCGGGAACGGCGCGGGATATGATGCGATTGCGATTCCAGAAAACCATAATGATTTTATTTTTACGATTATCGGTGGTGACTATGGTTTTGTAGGCGCCAGCATTTTACTTGCGCTATATTTCCTGCTCATTTATCAAATTATTCGGGTGGCACTTGATATTAATGTTCCTTACTATTCTTATATTTGTACGGGTGTTGTCATGATGATTATGTTCCACGTTCTTGAAAATGTTGGAATGAATATCGGTTTACTGCCTATTACAGGGATTCCGTTACCATTTATAAGTTACGGAGGAAGTGCACTACTCGGAAATATGATGGCAATAGGTCTCATTTTATCCATTCGTTTTAACTATCAAAAATCGATGTTTGAAATCGAAAGTAAGATGGTAAATTAAGCTGAATCATTTAGATTCAGCTTTTTTCTTAAATATATATAGTAAAAAGGAGCGGTTTTGATGGGGGAATTAGATGGGAGATGTCTTTGTGGGGCTGTGAATGTGTCAGTGAATTCTAAGGATCATGACATTCATGCGTGTCATTGCGAAATGTGTCGGAAATGGACAGCTGGACCGTTTTTGAGCATTAGTGGTGGTTTGGACGTGATTTTTTCGGGGGAGGAAAATATGACGCGCTTTTCTTCGTCGAAACTTGGTGAACGTGGGTTTTGCAAGACTTGCGGTTCGACTTTGTTTTGGCATAATGTGAAATCAGGCGAGTATTTTATGAACTCGGAACTTTTTGTTTTGGAGGACTTTAGGCTTGTAAGTGAGATTTATATTGACTGTAAGCCGGATTATTATAGCTTTAGCGAGGACACGAAAAAGTGGACGGAAGAAGAGGTACTAAAAAGTTAAGGGGATTTCTCTGTATGCGCTTTCTTTTTTGCGCTGCTTTTAGCCAAAAGTTGTGTTGGACTTGCTTTTTTATTTGTGCTTTTGGGGAAAATGGACTATGATAGAAGTAGATTTAGGTGGGAAGGGAGTAGCGATTGTGATAGATTTTTATTGGTACCCGAAGTGTTCGACATGCAGAAAAGCAAAGGCTTGGATTGAGGAAAACAAGGTGGAGGTTAACCAAATTGATTTAATCGAAAATCCGCCGACAGCGAATGAATTAAAAGCGCTGTTTGAAAAAAGTGGTTTGCCGCTTCGCCGTTTCTTTAATACAAGTGGAATCAAATACCGTGAACTCGGTTTGAAAGATAAGTTAGATGAGATGTCTGAAGAGGAAGCGTTCAAATTGCTTGCTTCTGATGGAAAATTAATTAAGCGTCCGCTTACGACGGACGGGAATAAGGTAACACTCGGCTTTAAAGAAGAAGAATTTGAAGCTGCTTGGAAATAAAATTGCGCTGTTTTATTAAAAGGAGGAGTTTTTAAAATGAGTTTACCAAAAGATTTATTGTATACGGAAGAACATGAATGGGTGAAACAAGACGGTGATACGTATATCATTGGCATTACAGACTTTGCGCAAGATCAATTGGGCGATATTGTTTTTGTTGAATTGCCAGAAGTTGGCGATAAAATAGAGCAAGGTGACTCTATTGGAAGTATTGAGTCTGTTAAAACGGTTTCTGATTTTTATGCACCGGTAACGGGGGAAGTTGTAGAGGTTAACGAAGGCTTAGAAGATGAACCAGAACTTTTAAACAGTGATACATATGAAAAAGGTTGGATTTTGAAAGTGAAAAATGTATCTGCTGAACAAATTGATGCGCTATTATCAAGCGAAGATTATGAAAAAGTGATTGAGGATTAAATTTTCGAGCCAACCTTGTATGAGGTTGGCTTTTTAGGAGGTAAATATGATTCAGTTTGATAAGAACGACTTGGCGCGCTTTTTGGAGGAAAAGAAAAGTGGCTTTTTTTATTTTTATACGCCTTTATGTGGTTCTTGCGGGCTTGCTGGGCAGATGATTGAGCTTGCGGAAAAAAGTGCGGGTATCGAAACGTATGCGTTAGATTTAAATCTTTCGAAAGAATATGCGCCATGCTTTGAAATTGAAGCGGTACCGGTTTTAGTGCGGATTGAACGTGGTGAATTTGTGGATAAAACGTATACTTTGCATAGTGTTGTCCCAGTTTTTAACTTTTTAGAAAGTTTCCTAGAGTAAAAAAAGTTTCATCTCTGATATAGAACTGGTTAACACTAAAAAGGTTGCTGTAGACCCATTTAACTTCGATATGATACACTTATTCAGGTGTTTGATAAGTGAGTGTTTGGGGGCAGATAAGATGAGTCACAATAATTTAACAATTTTATCCGTTATAAGTAATTTTATTATTGTTGTTTTAAAATTAATCGTTGGTTTTTTGACGGGATCGGTGGCTGTTATTTCGGAGGCGGTCCATTCATCGATGGATCTTTTTGCTTCTGTCATTACATTTTTCTCAATTCGGATTGCGGGGAGACCTGCTGATGATGACCATCCGTATGGGCACGGCAAAGCGGAAAATATTGCGGGTACAATTGAAACGCTGCTAATTTTTGTTGCGGGGATTTGGATTATTATAGAATCGATTAATAAATTTACGAATCCGCATGAAATTCGTCTTCCTGCGCTCGGAATTGCTGTAATGCTTTTCGGTGCAGCGGTAAATATGATTATTTCTCGGGTGATTAAACGCGCGGCTGATAAGGCGAATTCTGTAGCAATGAAATCAAACGCGCTACATCTTTATACGGACGTTTTTACATCGCTTGGTATTGCAGGAAGTCTGCTACTCGTTTATTTGACTGGCTGGACTTGGCTCGATCCAACGATTGCGATTATAACCGCAATTTACATTATGTATGAGGCTTGGAAGTTGCTCAAAGAATCGTTTCCACCACTTATGGACCAACGTTTGAATAAAAAAGAGGAAGAAGAAATCAAACGTATTATTTTAGCTCACAAAGAGGATTTTATTGAGTTTCATGATTTTCGTTCGCGAAGAGCGGGTGCGGAGGAGTACATTGATTTTCATCTTGTTGTGTCGAGTGAGATGACGGTGACGGAGGCTCATGCGCTTTGTGACACGATTGAACGGGAAATTGGTGAGTTTTATTCGAAGGCACAGGTGTTGATTCATTTGGAACCGGAGGAAGAGCGACAAATGTTTAATATTTATTAAAGAAATCTCAACTGATTTCTTTTTTTTTCGTTGTGATGGTACAATGAGGGTAATAAAAATGAGAAGAGGTAAGGGACGATGACATCTATTTTAATTGCAGATGATGATAAGGAAATTGTCGACTTGGTCAAGCTTTACCTGCAAAATGAAGGATATGATATCCATCAGGCTTATGACGGGGCTGAGGTTTGGAGTTTGGTGAATAAAATTGATTTTTCACTGATTATATTAGATATTATGATGCCGGAAATGGACGGCTTAGAAGTTTGTCGTATGATGCGCAGTGAGGGGATTTTAACGCCAATTTTAATGTTGAGTGCGAAAGCGGAGGACAACGATAAAATTATGGGGCTTTTAACAGGTGCGGATGATTATATGATTAAACCGTTTAATCCGCTCGAACTTTCTGTGCGCGTGAAGGCGATTTTAAGGCGGATTCAAAATATGCAGTCGGTTGCAGCGGACGAAACGAATAATTTAGTCATTGGTCCAATTGAAATTAATCGGGATCAGCATATTGTGACGGTTAACCAAAAGGAACTTCATTTGACGACGTCGGAGTTTGATATTTTACATTTACTTGCGAGTGAACCAGGCCGGGTTTTTAGTTCAGAATATATCTTTGAAAAAATTTGGCAGGAGCAGGCATTTGGCGCGAGTAAAACGGTCATGGTGCATATTAGTAACTTACGCGATAAATTGCGGGAAGCGCTAGACGGGGAGAACGTGATTAAAACGATTTGGGGAGTAGGGTATAAAATTGAAATTTAAACAAATGATTGAGCGGCTCGCGCATGTAATGGGTCCTTGGCAAGTTGCTTTTTTTGCGATAATTTCATGGCTTCTAGCGGGCGTTGCTCTCCAGACGATTTTTTTGTGGGTGCAGTCGATTCGCGATGAGTCGGTGGTGCTTCGTGGTTTAAGCGATTCATTTATGGATTTATTTGGACGAGGAAAGTATAACAATGTGGTGGAGTCGCCGGTGGTTCTTTTGGCGAAATATATCATTACGCTCATCATGGCGTTACTTATTTTCTATATTTTTTACCGGTTAATGCGTCAACGGAAACTAAAGAAGCAACTGCGCACAATTAACTATGCGCTCGGGCTTGACCGTCCAGTTGATACGAAGAGTCTTGTTCCAGAAATTCGCGAGCTGGAAATGAACATTGAGAAAATGCGCTCACGTCAAGAAAATTTAATGAAACAGGAGCAAGAAGCGCAGCAAGCGAAAAACGATTTAATCACGAATGTATCACATGATTTAAGGACGCCACTCACTTCAATTTTAGGCTATTTAAGTTATATTCACGATGATCGTTACCGTGATGAAGTCGAACTCAAATACTATACCGAGCTCGTTTATGATAAAGCAAAGCACTTGCATAAGCTTATCGATGATTTATTTTCTTATACACGCTTAGAAAGTGCTGAATATACGCTGGAAAATGATCGGTTAGATATGGTCGAGCTGCTCCGCCAACTTGTCGCAGAATTTGATGGGCTTGCACGTGATAAGGGCATGGAAATCATTGAAACTTATGAGGCGGACAATTTAGTTGTGAGCGGTGACGGCAATCAGATTATGCGCCTCTTTGAAAACTTGTTTTCAAATGCCCTTAGATACGGGGAAGGCAATCAACATATCGATTTAGTTGCCCGAAAAGAAGAAGACTTTGCGGTGATTGATGTCATTAATTATGGTGAGGAAATTCCCGCGCTTGATTTGCCACATTTGTTCGACCGCTTTTATAAAGTCGATAAAAATCGTACGACGACAGGCACGGGTCTTGGCCTTGCGATTGCAAAATCAATCGTGGAACGCCACGGCGGCCTTGTGATGGCGACAAGTAAACATCATAAGACAACATTTACCGTGAAATTACCATTAATTTAAACGAGCAATTTCAAGCTCATATTGATTCAATCTTTAGCTTTTCTTTCCCATTTCTTTCCCGCGTTTTTAGCTTAAGGAAGTAAAATTTAAGCTAGGAGGGGAAAAAATGACAAAGAAAAGCTTTTTTATTATGTCGATTGCTATTTTAACGGTCATTGCTGTCTTTTATTATACTTATCAAACGAGCCCCGGATTATCCGAAAGCATTTCCTCGATACATAAATCTGAAATTTACTGTTGACAAAACAGCGTTCTAAATGTAATATGAAAAAACAGGACGCGTTTCAAGCGCGCCAATTATAATTTAATTCTTATCCAGAGTGGTGGAGGGATATGCCCGACGAAGCCCAGCAACCTAAGTAAACACTTAAGGTGCTAATTCATACAGAACAGATTGGTTCTGAAAGATGAGAAGAAAGTCGTACAACGCTAAATTCGTGCCTTTCTGCTCATGCAGGAAGGCTTTTTACATTGAGAGAAAAAGGTGAAGCGAATGATAACACTCCAAAATGTGGTAAAAGATTATGCGACAAGAAAAAATAAAGTGCGGGCGGTCGATGACGTTAGCTTGGAAATTGCAGAAGGCGAGATTTTCGGTGTCATCGGTTACTCTGGCGCGGGGAAAAGTAGTCTGATTCGACTGTTCAATGGTTTGGAACTTCCAACAGCAGGACAAGTTGACGTAAACGGCAAGGTAGTAAGCCAAATCCGCGGGAGAGAACTTCGGAAGGCTCGGCAAAAAATTGGGATGATTTTTCAGCATTTCAATTTGCTATGGTCGCGAACCGTTTTTGACAACATTGCGTTCCCACTAGAAATTGCAGGCGTACGCGGACAAAAACGAAAAAATCGTGTGAACGAACTTATCCGTTTAGTCGGACTTGAGGGTAAAGAAGATGCTTACCCGTCGGAACTGAGCGGTGGACAAAAACAGCGCGTTGGAATTGCGAGGGCACTGGCTAACGACCCAACTGTACTACTTTGTGATGAAGCGACAAGCGCACTTGATCCGCAAACGACTGATGAAGTCTTAGAGCTCCTACTAGATATTAACAAGCGTTTAAATTTGACGATTATCGTTATTACACATGAAATGCACGTTATTCGTAAAATTTGTAACCGAGTTGCCGTTATGGAAGCTGGGAAAGTGGTTGAGTTAGGCGACGTTTTAGACGTTTTCAAACATCCGAAACAGCCTGTGACGAAGCGGTTCATTGAACAAGTCACAGAATCAGATGAAACGGAAGAATTAATTCACCTACTGCTTGAAAACTATTCGGAAGGCAAGCTCGTTAAACTGCTCTTCATGAGTGAAAATGCGACAAGGCCGGTCATTTCGGAAGTCGCAAAACAACATGATGTGTCGCTAAACGTGCTTCACGGAAGCTTAACGCAAACGCAAAACGGCGCTTACGGGACGCTTTACGTGCAAATTGAAGGTAGCGACGCGGAAATTGAAAATACGATTCAGCATTTACGCGACTTGAAGATTGAAACAGAGGTGATTGAAGGATGAAGGAACTCTTCCCAGACGTTGACTGGCAACTGATGTGGGGCTACACGCAAGAAACGCTCTACATGACACTTTATTCTTTAGTTGCTGTTTTCATACTTGGTATTTTACTCGGCTTATTGCTCTTTTTAACGAATCGAAATGAAGGAATGCCTGCCAAAATTTTATATTGGATTACAGCAATACTCGTAAACGTATTCCGATCGATTCCATTCATTATCCTAATCGTGCTACTTTTACCAATGACAAAAACGCTCGTTGGAACGATTATTGGACCAAAAGCCGCACTACCCGCTTTAATTATTTCTGCTGCACCATTCTATGCCCGCATGGTAGAAATTGCTTTTAGAGAAGTAGATAAAGGTGTAATTGAGGCAGCTAAAGCGATGGGCGCAAATCTTTTCACCATCATCGGTAAAGTTTTAATTCCGGAAGCTTTGCCAGCTATCGTTTCAGGTATTACCGTCACAGCGATTTCGCTTGTTGGTTTTACGGCGATGGCAGGTGTAATCGGAGCAGGCGGACTTGGAAACGCCGCATACTTAGAAGGTTTCCAGCGAAATCAACCTGATGTCACGATAGTTGCGACAATTATCATTTTAATCATCGTATTCATCTTCCAAATCATCGGCGATTTACTCACGAAGGCAGTCGATAAAAGATAAAAAAAGGAGAGTTTAACATGAAAAAAATCTTTGGTGCAATTTTTGTTTTTAGCTTAGTTTTAGTTTTAGCCGCTTGCGGCAGTGGTTCTTCTGATAAAAAGTCATCTAGTTCTGATGGTAAGGAGTTAATCGTTGGTGCTTCCAACACGCCTCATGCGCAAATTTTGGAGCAAGCGAAGCCAATTTTGAAGAAAGAAGGAATTGAGCTTAAAATCGTCAAGTATACCGACTACGTAATGCCAAATAAAGCACTCGATGAAGGTGAACTTGATGCCAATTATTTCCAACATAAACCTTACTTAGAACTTGAAGAAAAAGAAAAAGGTTATAAATTTGCTGATGTTGGTGCAATTCATATTGAGCCAATGGGCATTTATTCCAAAAAAGTAAAAGACTTAAAAGATTTAAAAGACGGCGCGCAAATTTTACTTTCTAACAGTCAATCTGACTGGCCACGTGTTATCGGCATTTTTGTTGATGAAGGCTTGTTGACGTTAAAAGATGGCGTAAAAGCGCAAGATGCAACATTTGATGATATTAAAGACAATCCGAAAAACTTGAAATTCAAATATGATTTAGATCCAGCTTACTTGATGACTGCGTATAACAATGAGGAAGGCGATGCGGTTGCAATCAACTCAAACTTTGTAGTTGACCAAGGCTTAAACCCTACAAAAGATGCGATTGCAATTGAAAGCAAAGATTCGCCTTATGCAAATATCGTGGTAACACAAGAAAAAAATAAAGACAACAAAAACGTGAAAAAACTTGTTGAAGTTCTCCACTCAAAAGAAATCCAAGATTGGATTACAAAAGAATGGGACGGCGCTGTAGTTCCTGTTGATAAATAAACGTTAAAAGGCATTGCCAATTTGGCAATGCCTTTTTTATAAAAAATTTAAAATTTTTTTAGCCCAACTAGGGCCATTCTTTTTAAAGTGAAATGAAAATTATTTTCGTTTTATGATATTGATAAAATTATTTTTCTATAGTATATTCTATTTGAAAGCGCATACTTTATATAAAAAGAAGCAGAAGACCGAGAAGGAGGAGAATACCATGATGAATGATTTTTTACAACAAGTTAAAGGAGGATTGATTGTTTCCTGTCAAGCTCTAAAAGGAGAGCCCCTTTATAGCTCATATATCATGTCAAAAATGGCACAAGCCGCGTTAGAAGGTGGAGCAGTAGGGATTCGAGCAAACACAGTATCAGACATTAAAGCGATTCAGAAAGAAGTAGACTTACCAATTATCGGTATTTTTAAACAAGATTATCCAAATTCTGAAGTTTTTATTACACCAACTTTAAAAGAAGCACGCGCGATTTGTGAACTCGGCGTAGCAGTTCTTGCCCTAGATGCAACCACGCGAAAACGCCCACAAAGCGAACCCCTTAAAGACATCATTCAGGTGGTTAAAAGGGAGTTTCCAGACGTACTTATTATGGGCGATACCGCAAGCTTGCAAGATGTTGCTTTTGCAGAACAAGCAGGTGTAGACATCATTGGGACTACGCTGCATGGCTATACGCAAGAAACAGCAGGCTGTAACATTAGCCACAATGAATTTGCCTATTTAAAAAGCGTCTTGTCGCATACCCAATTGCCTGTTATCGCAGAAGGGAAGATAGACACGCCAGAAAAAGCGGAAAAAGTGCTCGAACTTGGCGCAAGAGCAGTCGTTGTCGGCGGGGCCATCACGCGTCCAAAAGAAATTACAGAACGATTCATTGCATCCATTAAACAAGTAAAAGGAGAGGAAGTTTAAAATGGAACAAAAAGTAAAAGTTGCCGTAATCGGGATTGGTCAAATGGGAAGTTATCACGCGGAAATTTACCAGAAGTTACCACAAGTCGAATTGGTTGCCATCTGCGAGTATAACGATGAGAAACGCGCTGAAGCTGAAAAGAAATTCAACTGCAAAGGCTACAAAGAATACCGCGATTTATTAGAAAACCCGGAAATTGATGCAGTGAGTATCGTCCTACCAGATAACATGCACCGGGAATGTGTTGAATTAGCAGTTAAAAACAACAAACATATTTTGCTTGAGAAGCCAATTGCAAAAGAACTCGAAGACGGGGAAGCCATTTATGAAATTACGAAAGATTACGATAAAGTATTTACAGTTGGTTTCTTACTAAGATTTGATCCACGCTTCAATATGGTCAAGCAGCGCCTAGATAGCGGGGAACTAGGCGATATTATCCATCTTTATTGTCGCCGTAACAGTCCGATAACGGGACCTAAACGTTACATAGGTGCATCTGACCTTAGTATGCATGTTATGATTCATGACATTGACTATATTAACTGGTATATGAATGCTAATCCGGTCAAAGTTTTTGCCAAAAGTCGTAGTGTGCTTTTAAAAGAAAGTGGTATGAATGATGTTATTTATGCGATTGTCACGTATGAAAATGGCGCCATTGCGTGTCTAGAAGCCTGTTGGGTGTTGCCAGAAAACTCGCCAACGATTATTGATGATAAATTAGAGTTAGTTGGGACAAAAGGAGTTGCTTACATCGATTCTTGTGATCAAGGTGTGAAATTTGTAAGCGGTGAAGGTGTTTCCTATCCTGATTCAAGACATTGGTACTACACGAACGGAGAAGTTAGCGGCGATTTGGCAGAGGAAGTCATGGCTTTTGTAAACAATGTTGTTAGCGGTACAAAATCCATTATTACACCAAAAGAAGCGCTTGACTCACTGCGCGTAGTAGATGCAATCGAAAGGTCTATCAAAGAAGGAAAAGAAGTAGAACTTTAAGAAAGGTACGTTTGGAAAGGGGGATTTAAATGTCCATTCATATGAAAGTTCAAAAGTTTGGAAGTAAGCTGAGCGGCATGGTGATTCCGAATCTCGGGGCATTTATGGCTTGGGGGATTTTAACCGCTATCGGCGTTGCAACCGGAAGTGAAATGCTCAAAAGCTTTATCGCACCAATGCTTAATTTCTTGCTACCATTACTCATTGCTTTCGCAGGTGGTCGTGCTGTTCATGGCTACCGTGGTGGTGTTATCGCAACTGTAGCAACGATGGGAGCAATTATTAGTTCAGATATTACAATGTTCATTGGCGCAATGATTATGGGACCACTTTCAGCTTGGATTCTCAAAAAATTTGATGAAAAAATTGACGGGAAAATTCCAACCGGTTTTGAACTATTAATCAATAACTTTTCAATTGGAATTATCGGAGCCGCTCTTGCTTTATTTGCATACGTGGCGGTGGCGCCAGCCGTAGCAAGCGTGACAACAGTTTTAGCAGAAGGTGTGGATTACCTTATCAACTATCACCTCTTGCCACTAACCGCACTCATTATCGAGCCGGCCAAAATATTATTCTTAAACAACGCCATCGGTCAAGGTATATTAAGTCCACTCGCAACCTTACAATTAGCCGAAACAGGAAAATCAGTCTTATATCTACTGGAGTCTAATCCAGGACCAGGTTTAGGCATTTTACTAGGCTATATGTTTTTTGGAAAAGGGAGTTCGCGAGCATCGTCTTACGGGGCAAGTGTCATCCACTTCTTCGGCGGGATTCACGAAATTTATTTCCCGTTCGTCCTAATGAATCCCGTTCTTATCCTGCCGCTCATTTTAGGTGGCATGACGGGGACTTTCATTTTAACGATGACAAATGCTGGCCTTGTTGGTGTCGCTTCGCCTGGAAGTATCATCACCATCATGATGATGGCAGCGCCTGGTGACCATATTAAAATCATTATTGCGGTTCTAGCGGCGGCGCTTGTCACATTCTTAACTGCTATTCCGTTCATCAAACGCGCGAAAAACAGTGAAGAAGCCTTGCAAGAAGCAGCTGTGCAAATGGAAAGCTTGAAAGGTAAAAAAAGCAGTATTTCATCCGTGTTTGCCGAAAAAGAACCAGCAAGTTTTGATTTTAGTAAGGTGAAAAGGATCGCTTATGCATGTGATGCCGGCTTGGGTTCTAGCGCAATGGGAGCCTCTGTTCTACAGAAAAAAGTGAAAAATGCAGGTTTAGATGACATCAAAGTATTCCATATTGCGGTAAATGAATTGCCGACAGAGTGTGATATCATCGTGACACATAAATCACTGATGGAACGAGTGCGCGAGAAACAGCCGGGCGTTTATTATGTGGAAATAGTGGACTACTTGAACGCGCCAGAATATGCGGAACTCATTCAAAACTTAGTAGATAGTCGCAAAGAAAAATAACTGATTTGGGAGGAAAATACATTTTCCTTCCAAATTTTATCTGTTTCTAGGAGGGAAATTATGCTAAAAGCGGTCATTATGGATTTTGACGGGGTAATCGTTGATACAGAAGTAATCTGGTATGAGATTTTTCAAGAATGGTTCAAAAAAGAGCTCGATTATGATGTATCTGTTGAGGAATTTTTAATTTGTGTAGGCGCAAATGATCAAGCGTTCTTTCAAAAACTTGCAAATGAAAAAAATATAACGGTAAATCAAGAGGTATTCGCCAAAGAAACAAGCGCGCTTTTTTTGGAAAGAAGTAAAGCATTGCCGGCTAAAGAAGGGGTGGTTGCTTTTATTGAAGCGGTGAAAGAGTACGGCTTGAAATTGGCTTTAGCTACATCATCTAAGCGGGCCAAGCCGACTTCGCATTTGACGCGTTTGGGCTTAATCGATTATTTTGATGTCATTGTTACGGCGGAGGATGTGGAGCGAATTAAGCCGGCGCCTGACTTGTTTTTAGAGGCGGCTAGGCAGCTCGCGGTTGAACCTGGCGAGGCGGTTATCATTGAGGATTCGAAAAATGGACTTATTGCGGGAAATCAGGCGGGTATGCCGGTCATTGTTGTGCCAAATGAGGTGACCAAATACAGTGATTTAACTCCCCATTATCAAATCATTGATTCTTTAGCACAATTACATGTAGGTCAGTTGAAAAAAGAGGTGGATAAAATTGTTAATGGATAATGTAAAGCTTGAGGATATTGAAATTGGTGTTTCGGCAGAAAACTTTGAAGAGGCAATCCGAAAATCTGCTGAAAAACTTTTAGCAAGAGGCGCCATTGAAGCTTCGTACGTCGAAGCAATGATTCGTTCAATGCACGAAAACGGACCTTATATTGTGATTGCCAAAAATGTCGCTCTCGCACATGCTAGGCCGGAATTTGGGGTGAATAAAGCAGGACTCACTTTTTCTACAATGAAAGAAGGGGTTGTGTTTGGCAGTGAAATGTTTGATCCGGTAAAACTTGTGATCACGCTTGCGGCAACGAGTGCGGACGATCATTTGGAGCTGCTCGGGGAACTTGCGGAGGTGCTTATGGAGGAAGAGCGTGTTTTGCGGTTAATTGATGCCAAAACGGAAGCGGCCTTTTATGAGGTGCTTACAGAGGGGTGACGATTGTGGCGGAATATTTGTGTATGGATATTGGTGGTACGGCTATTAAGTTTGCGAAGTTTAGTGAGTCGGGTGAGCGTCTTACGCCGGTTCAAATGGTGCAAACGAGACTGACGAAGACGGAAAATTTTATTATGGAAGCTGTGCTAGACATTGTGGCTAAAAATAAGGTCGGGATTTCGGGCGTTGCGGTTTCGTCTGCAGGCGTTGTGGATACGGAGCGCGGCGAAATTAGTTATGCGGGCTACACGATTCCGGGGTATACGGGGACGAAAATAAAAGAGCGAATTGAAGAGGCGCATCAATTGTCATGCCAAGTTGAAAATGATGTGAATTGTGCGGCGCTTGGTGAGTTTTATTTAGGGGGCGCTAAAAATTTCAAGTCCGTTTTATGTTTGACGATTGGCACGGGTATTGGCGGCGCCTTTTTAGCAGACGGCAAATTGCTTCGCGGCGCTTCAAATCGTGCTCTCGAAATTGGATATATGGGCGTTAATGGCAAGCATTTCCAAGAACTTGCGGCAACAAGCGAACTCATTCGGCAAGCGAGTTTGGTAACGGGTGAGGTTAATTTGACGGGGAAATCAATTATGAAACGCGCGCTAAACGGCGATAGTGAAATTCAAAAGATTGTCGATGTTTGGATTTGCAATCTGGCAGCGGGTCTTGTAAATTTAATTTATGTTTTAAATCCTGAAGTTATCATTTTAGGCGGTGGCATTATGGAACAAAAAACATATTTTAAACCTCGAATTGAAACGGCCGTTTTAGACCAGTTAGTGTCTGATTCATTTAACACGGCAAAAATCGAGTTTGCAACGCTTGGGAATGAAGCGGGCATGGTCGGGGCGCTTTACCATTTTTTAAGTAGAGAAGGTCGTGTGTGATGAATATTTTGCAGAAAATCCAGCAAATGTATAATGTTTTACCTTTAAAAGAGCGGAAAATTGCTAAATATATTTTGGAGGAAAGCAACTCGATTAAAAATATTACGATTACGAATTTGTCGAAGAAAACGGGAGCGTCAAGCGCGACAATTACACGTTTTTGTAAGCGGCTTGGCTGTGAAAGTTTTGTTGATTTGAAAATAAAAATCAACACGGCAACAACAGATTTGCCACCAGCGGGTTATGAAGATATTTTTGAAGATGTGTATTCGTTTTATCATAAAGTGATTGACAATACAGTGAAAATGATTGATAAAGCTGAAATTCGCAAAGTCGTTAATTTAATTCGTGAAGCTGGACGTGTCTATATTTGTGGCTTAGGCAGCTCCGGACTTACGGCCATCGAAATGTCGCAACGCTTCATTCGCATGGGATTAAACGCAACAGGTCTCAATGAGTCACACATGATGATTATTACGGGCGCGATTACGAAGCCTTCCGATATTGTAATCGGGATTTCAAATTCTGGCAACACGAGCGAACTCATTAGCACGCTAAAAAAAGCAAAAGAAAACGGCAGCAAGATCATTACGTTCACGAGTTTTGAAAAAAATGAAATGGTCGAGCTTAGCGACATTAACATTCCAGTCTACAACAGCCTTTTTGTGAGCAACCAATATTTTGTCAATAGTCAGTTTTCGCTTATGTATGTGATGGACATTATTTCCCTTATGCTACTCGAAGACCATAAAATGCATGAAAATATGGAAAAAACAATCCATACCGTCAACAAAGAGTTCTATTAAAAAAAACGCGCTTTCGTAAAATCGAAAGCGCGTTTTTTAGTGCTATTTATTATTTTCAATTTGCAAATACGATTTTAATCCATCTGAGATGACTTTATCAAGCTCTTTCTTTGTGACGATTTCATCGCTTGACGGAATGGCAGGTACTTTTTCGTATGGTAACCAATTTAATTCAGTCGTTATATTAAAATGATCATTGTTCGCTTTGTTTTCATAATCCGTGTCGAGCGTTAGTTTGCTAATCCCATAGTCCGAGTCGGGTACAAGTTTCATACGAATGTCTAGTTTGCGATTTTTGTCAGCATTTAGCTTTTTAAAATAAGCGCGCACGCTATTTTGATAGTTTTGCCATTCTTTTTTTGCAGTGATTGTCGACTCATCGTTTTGTCCCGAGAGAAGGTTTACAATGGCGTTGTTTTTATCCCAAGCTGTAAGTAGCTTATCGGATAAGGTGACGAAATCTTCTTTATGGATAGAAATTTCAACCGTACCATCTTCATTTGTTTTAAAGCGGTCATCATCCAGTTGGTTCATAAATTCATATAAAGCAATACCGGTTTCTTTTTCCAACTCATTGATTTGTTTCGCTTGTTTTTGAACCGTTTTTTTATCAATTGGTTGGTTGGAAATATTTTGTAGAGCAGAGTAAAAATCAAGATATTTTCCTTGCAAATCTTCATTTTTATCCAAAACAGTGTGATAGACTTGTTTAGACGTTTGGCCTAGCGCATCTTCAATATTTGGGTCGATTGTGTAGAAAATATCAACTGGAATATAAATGAGTCCGTTACGGTTATTTTGGAGCGACTGAACATGCAGTGAATAATTGCTCCAGTGCACATTGGCGTCCATTCCAGAAGTTTGAAGCATTGTATCAGCAGAAATTTTTAAGTCTACTTCTGTTGTATTTAAGTCGTTTATCCCAAGCTTCTCCGTGTAGTTGGAAGATACTTCATTAACTTTGACCTTGGTATCTATTGTAAATTGTTTATTTGCACTTAGTTTTTTCATGGCATTTGTAAAGTCTGACTTGGGAGAGCTGCACCCTTGTAACGAGAGAAATAGCAATAGTAGGCCGATACCTATTATTACTTTTTTCATAAAAAATCTCCTCCGATGAATAATATTACAGAATTAAAGTATTGTTTCAAAAATATTACGTTAGCTTAACGATAACATATCACACCCTATTAGACAACCTCTTTTTTCTGATGAAATTGAAATTTTGTGTAGGTAGAATGAATTTTCGACTAAAAGATAAGGAATAAATTCTCAAATAAGAAGTAAAAAATGATAATTTAAACCGAGGTGGAAAAATTGCCTTGTTCATAGTAAAATGAAGGATAGAAGATAAATTGTGCAGTTTTTTATAGTTGTAATCAAATTAGAATTATACTAAACTAGGACTATGCGAGATTGCATGTAAAACAAACTGGGGAGGGTATTTTGAATGTCAACACTTAAGATTGAAGATTTATACGTTGAAATAGAAGGAAAAGAAATTTTAAAAGGTGTTAACCTTGAAATTTCAACTGGAGAAATTCATGCCATAATGGGGCCAAACGGTACAGGGAAGTCGACACTTTCGGCTGCGATTATGGGGCATCCTAAATATGAAGTAACAAAAGGACGTATTACGCTAGACGGAGAAGATGTGCTCGAAATGGAAGTCGATGAGCGCGCACGTGCTGGTCTGTTTTTAGCGATGCAATACCCAAGTGAAATTAGCGGCGTTACAAATGCTGAATTTATTCGCACAGCGATTAACAGCAGACGTGAAGAAGGAAAAGAAATTCCACTTATGCAGTTTATTCGTAAACTAGATGAGAAGATGGAACTTTTAGATATGGACGAAGAAATGGCTGAACGCTATTTAAATGAAGGATTTTCTGGCGGTGAAAAGAAACGCAATGAAATTCTCCAACTCCTTATGATTGAACCTGAAATTGCGATTTTAGATGAGATTGACTCGGGCCTTGATATTGATGCACTTAAAGTCGTTTCAAAAGGCGTCAATGCAATGCGCGGCGAAGGTTTTGGCTGCCTGATTATCACGCATTATCAGCGTTTACTAAACTATATCGAGCCTGATTTTGTGCATGTAATGATGCAAGGAAAAGTCGTGAAAGAAGGCGGCGCTGAACTTGCTAAACGTTTAGAAGCAGAGGGTTATGATTGGATTAAGCAAGAGCTTGGCATTGAATTCGAAGAGGAAGAAGACGTAGTCGAAAAATAAGGAAAGTGGGGTTAAAATCATGACAGAAAATGTAATTGTAAAGGATGATTTTATCCGCGCCTTTTCTGAACATGCTAGCGAACCAGCTTTTTTAACCGAAAGTCGCTTGGCAGCTTGGAAATTAGCAAGTGAACTTGACTTGCCATTTGTGGATAAAACGAAGATTGAACGCTGGAATTTTACGGAGTTTGATACGTTTGAAGGAGCTAGTACGGGGCTTTCAAACGAAGCTTTAGCTGAAAAGGTAACCAACTTGGTTGATTTAAATAAAGCGGATGCGAACTATTATGTGCAAGTGGATGCGCGTCCGGCAAGATTACAACTTAGCAAGGAGCTGCAAGAACAAGGCGTTATTTTAACGGACATTGTGACGGCAGCCAAAGAACACCCAGATCTTTTTAAACAATATTTTATGAACGAAGCGGTTCAAGTAGACGAACATAAGTTGACGGCGTTTCATGCGGCACTTGTGAATGGCGGTGTATTTTTATACGTGCCGAAGAACGTGGAAATCAGTGAGCCAATTCAAACGATTTTTGTGCAACAAGATGCGAAAAAACCGCTCGTTAATCACGTTTTAGTTGTGGCGGACGACAATAGTTCGGTGACTTACGTGGAAAACTATGTTTCGCTTGACGCGGAAGGCACTGGAATTGCAAATATTGTGGAGGAAGTCATCGCGAATCGCAATGCGCGAATTACATTTGGTGCGGTAGACAACCTTTCAAAAGGCGTTACGACGTATATGAATCGTCGCGGTCATATTGGTGCGGATTCAACCATTGAATGGGCACTTGGTCTAATGAATGACGGCGACACCATCAATGAAAATATCACGAATTTAATGGGTGATGGCTCAACTGGCGATGTGAAGACGGTGACGGTTGGTCGTTTCAAGCAGACCCAAAACGTGACGACAAGAGTGACTCATTACGGGAAAGCCTCCACTGGGACTATTTTATCCCACGGTGTCATGAAAGATAAGGCGACGACGATTTTTAACGGTATTGGACATATTAAGCACGGCGCTTCGAAGTCTGATGCGCAGCAAGAGTCGCGTGTTCTGATGCTGAGTAAAGGTGCGCGTGGTGACGCGAATCCGATTCTCCTAATTGATGAGAATGACGTTGTCGCGGGGCACGCTGCTTCGGTTGGTCGTGTTGACCCAGTTCAACTGTTCTATTTGATGAGCCGCGGCATTTCGAAGCAGGAAGCGGAGCGCCTTGTAATTCACGGGTTCCTTGATCCTGTTGTGAAACAATTGCCAATTGAAGGCGTGAAAGTGATGCTGAAGGAAGTTATCGAAGGGAAAGTGCGCTAAATGAAAGATTTCGCCAAAATTCGTTCTGACTTTAAAATTCTTGAGCAGGAAGTGAATGGGAAACCGCTTGTTTACTTTGATAATGCGGCGACTGCGCAAAAGCCGAAACAGGTTATTGACGCGCTCACGCATTATTATGAAGCAGACAATGCGAACGTTCATCGCGGTGTGCATACGCTTGCTGGCCGGGCAACGGATGCTTACGAGGGTGCGCGTGAGAAAGTGCGGGCATTCATTGGGGCGAGCCATGTGCAGGAAATTATTTTTACGCGTGGTACGACGACGGCACTTAATTTGGTAGCGGATAGCTACGGGGCGGCGAATGTTTCTAGCGGGGACGAGATTGTTATTTCACACCTTGAACACCACAGCAACTTCATTCCGTGGCAGCAGCTTGCAAAGCGCACAGGTGCGACACTGAAATTTATCGAACTCGAACAAGATGGAACCATTTCTGTTGAAAAAGCGGCTTCCGTGATTGGCGCTAAAACGAAAATTGTCGCCTTGGCGCATGTTTCAAACGTGCTCGGTACGGTGACGCCGATTTCTGAAATCGCTCAAATCGCGCATCGCCACGGGGCAGTCATCGTGGTTGACGGGGCGCAAGCCGTTCCGCACATGGCCGTCGATGTAGGTGCGCTCGATGTGGATTTCTATGCGTTCTCAGGGCATAAAATGATGGCGCCAACTGGAACCGGCGTTTTATACGGAAAAAAAGCACTTTTAGAAAAAATGGCGCCGACTGAGTTTGGTGGCGAAATGATTGATTTCGTTGAACTGTATGATTCGACGTGGAAAGAGTTGCCGTGGAAATTTGAAGCCGGCACACCAACGATTGGCGGACAAATTGCGCTTGGTGCGGCGGTGGATTATTTGACAGAAATCGGCATGGATGCGGTTCATGCATATGAGCAGGAGCTTGTCAGCTATGCGCTCACCGAAATGCAAAAAATTTCTGGCATTACCATTTACGGCTCGCTAGATGCGCATAAGCGCGCAGGTCTTGTGACGTTCAATTTGGACGGCGTTCATCCACACGACCTTGCCACAGTCCTTGACGAAGAAGGTATCGCCGTTCGGGCCGGGCACCACTGTGCGCAACCACTCATGAAATGGCTTGGCGTGAACTCAACGGCTCGCGCAAGTTTCTATATTTATAACACAAAAGAAGAAATTGATCTTTTCATTCAAGGATTAAAGTTAACGAAGGAGTATTTTGGCTTATGAGCAGTCGCAAATTAGACGGTCTATACAGACAAGTGATTATGGATCACTACAAGAACCCTCGGAATAAAGGGGAGTTAGCCGGGTCAAACGTCACAATAGACTTAAACAACCCGACATGTGGTGATGAAATTCATTTGCACTTGAAAATAGATGACAATAAAATTACAGCTGCCAGCTTTACGGGAAGTGGATGTTCCATTTCGATGGCAAGTGCTTCCATGATGACAGAAAGTGTCATTGGGCATACGGAAGACGAAGCGCTTGAAATGTCTCACCAGTTTTCCGAAATGGTCCAAGGACACGAACATGAAGCGATAGATGAATTTGGTGACGTGGAAGCCCTAGCAGGCGTCGCAAAATTTCCAGCACGAATTAAATGTGCGACCCTAGCATGGAAAGCCATGGAGCGGGCCATTCACGAAAGCGAAAATCGTTAAAGGAGGAACTTAATATGACTGAAATTCCAGATATTGGCGAATACCAATACGGATTCCATGATAAAGATACGTCCGTTTTCCGTACAGAACGCGGTTTAACGGAAGATGTTGTACGTGAAATTTCCAAAATTAAAGAAGAGCCCGAATGGATGCTCGACTTCCGTTTGAAATCGCTCGAACAGTTTTACAAAATGCCGATGCCAACTTGGGGCGGAGACCTTTCAGAACTAGACTTCGAGGACATCACGTATTACGTGAAACCTTCCGAACAAACCGTTCAATCTTGGGACGAGGTTCCAGAAGAAATTAAACGTACATTCGACAAACTTGGCATTCCAGAAGCCGAACAGAAATATTTGGCAGGTGCATCCGCACAGTATGAATCCGAAGTTGTTTACCACAATATGAAAAAAGATTTGGAAGAACTCGGCATCGTCTTTAAAGATACTGATACCGCGCTAAAAGAAAACGAAGACATCTTCAAGGAATACTTCGCGAAAGTCATTCCACCATCTGACAATAAATTTGCTGCATTAAACTCCGCCGTTTGGTCGGGAGGTTCGTTCATCTATGTACCACCTGGCGTTAAAATCGACACGCCACTACAAGCCTACTTCCGAATTA
Source organism: Listeria sp. ILCC797 (assembly GCF_900186185.1). Taxonomy (NCBI): domain Bacteria; kingdom Bacillati; phylum Bacillota; class Bacilli; order Caryophanales; family Listeriaceae; genus Listeria; species Listeria sp. ILCC797. Next base: position 21,413 of record NZ_FYBS01000004.1, on the reverse strand, counting down.
ATTCCCCGAACATGGGACAATTCGAGCGGACGCTTATAATCGTCGACGAAAACGCAAGCGTCAACTACGTGGAAGGCTGTACAGCCCCCGTTTATACGACCAACTCGCTTCACTCAGCCGTTGTTGAAATCGTCGTAAAACCAGGTGCTTATTGCCGTTACACTACCATTCAAAACTGGGCAAATAACGTCTACAACCTCGTAACGAAACGGACGTTTGTTGAAGAAAATGGCACGATGGAATGGATTGATGGCAACATCGGTTCCAAGCTGACAATGAAATACCCGTCTTGTTACCTTAGAGGAGAAGGCGCACGTGGTATGACACTTTCCATCGCCATCGCCGGTCGTGGCCAACGCCAAGATGCCGGTGCAAAAATGATGCACATGGCACCAAACACATCGAGCACAATCGTTTCAAAATCCATCTCGAAACACGGTGGTAATGTAACGTATCGCGGCATCGTCCATTTCGGCCGTAACGCGGACGGCGCTCGTTCAAACATCGAATGTGACACGCTCATCATGGACAACGCATCGACATCCGATACGATTCCATACAACGAAATTTTAAACAATAATATTTCCCTTGAGCACGAAGCAAAAGTATCCAAAGTATCCGAAGAACAACTTTTCTATCTCATGAGCCGCGGCGTTTCAGAAGTCGAAGCAACCGAAATGATCGTCATGGGCTTCATCGAACCATTCACAAAAGAACTGCCAATGGAATACGCAGTTGAAATGAACCGTTTGATTAAGTTTGAGATGGAAGGATCGATTGGTTAAGGTAATATTGAAACGGAAATGAAGCGACTTTCGCTTTATTTCCGTTTTTTTTCATAGATAGAATTCTTATTTCACTTGAAATATACTTCATGCTATACTTTTATCATATAGACAATTAAACAACAGCTTCGCGAAACCTAGCGAAAGCGGAGGAGGACATGAAAATATGGAAGGTAATGTAAGGCATCTGACAGAATATTTGCGCGGTGCCTCAAAACTGATAATTCCAGTATATCAGCGGAATTATGATTGGAAGATAGAAAACTGCAAACGGCTCATGGAAGATTTAATGATGTTAGAGAAAGAACATAGACAGACGCATTTTTTTGGAAGTATGGTCGTAAAACCGGGAAATTTATCACAGGAAATTATTGTTATCGACGGGCAACAGCGACTTACAACCATATCACTGCTTCTTTTGGCGTTGAAAAACTGGATGGAAGCACACCAATTGACAGGGGAACGGGTGAACCCGGCCAATATTGAAAATGCATTTTTGATGGACGCGTTCAGTCGCGATGTAGATAAATATAAATTGATACCGAATTCTAGAGATTTTCATACATATAAAAAGTTATTTGGTGACGAAAAATTCTTTGTGAAGCATTCAAATTTAACGATAAACTATGAATATTTTTATCATGAGCTGGAAAAGGAAAGCATTTCTCTCGACGAACTTATGAATGCGATAGAAAAATTACAAGTGATGATTGTCAATTTGAATTCACCAGATGATGACCCGCAACTCATTTTTGAAAGTTTAAATTCAACAGGTGTGGACTTGACCGATGCCGATAAAATTCGGAATTTTCTTTTGATGAATGAAAAGCAAGAACTGCAATTGGCGCATTTCCAAAATTACTGGGAACCAATTGAAGAGCGGACACAATTTCAGCTAAGCTCGTTTTTTCGAGACTACTTAACCGTTAAAAATAGCAAATATCCGAATATCTCGAAGGTATATGAAACGTTTACGGAATTTTATAGTAGCAAATTTAATAATAAGGCGGTCTTTTTCGATGAGCTTTCAGAATATTCGCTAGCCTATCAGCAAATTTTGGAAGGCAACACGGAAAACAAAGAAATCAATGCCATTTTGAGACGCTTCAATGAATTGCAATCAACCGTTGTACGCCCGTTCCTAATGGCGGTTCTTTATGATTACAACCAAAATGACTTGCAAGATTTTGAAGTTGTCGATGTTTTCACCATTTTAGAAAACTACATCGCAAGAAGAATGATTGCTAAAATACCGTCTAATTCTCTTAACAAAGTTATTGAAACTTTGTACCGCGACTTAAAACGGTTGAGAGCAGAGTCAAATGACACGCCCACGCTAAAAGATTTATTTAGTTACCTAATTTTAACCAAAACGAGTACTGCAAAAATTCCGGACGATTTCGTTATCAACGACCATTTACGCGCAAATGATTTTTACAATATGAACGCTGCTTTTAGAACTTATTTTTTTGAGCGGTTGGAAAATTTTGGGCATGCCGAAGAACTGCAGATTTATGAAGGCGTTAGCGCGCGAAAATATTCGATTGAGCACATTATGCCGCGGCGGCTGACGCTCGCATGGCAACAAGAGTTGGGGCAAGATTACAAGCAAATCCACGAAATGTACTTAAACAGGCTCGGAAATTTAACACTGACGGGCTATAACTCAAAATACAGCAACAAATCTTTTTTGGAAAAACAAAATATGGAAAAAGGATTTAAAGAGAGCCATTTCGTCAATCTAAATAAACTTCCCGCTCACGCTGAAAATTGGGGCGAGGAAGAAATCAATCAACGAACAGAAGAACTAATTGAAATCGCGCTTAAAATTTGGACGTACCCGCAAACAGAATTTTTGCCAACCATTCCAGAAAATGAAATGATCGTTTATAACGGCGAACAAACTTTCACTGGTTATAAAATAAAAGGCTATCGTTTCAAGGATGACGACTATCAATTTGTGACAACATGGAAAGAGTTCTATGTCCATTTCGTAAAAGAGTTAACGGAAATATCCAGCATGCCCATTATCGAGCTAATGAAAGCAGAAGGCCAAACTGGTTTAGAGTCAATGTTTTCAGGCGAAGCAACGGTAACAAATAGCGAGGTAATGTCTGGCGTATATGTGTATATTGATCTTTCGAACTCACGAAAGATGAACTATATTAAGGAACTGATGGATTTATATAATTTGGAGTACAGTACTTTGTTAGTGGATGCAATTAAGTACGAAGGCAAAAATGTTGAGGATAGAAAGTTAAGTAATGTAAGTTATTAAATTGAAAATCCCCGCTGCGGAATGTGGCGGGGATTTTCATTTTTAGATGAGTGTATACCTTTCTTGAGAGAATGTTGAACATGTGCTAAATTTTAGGTGCTAATAGAAATATTAGCAAATTTGAATAAAGGAGAGGATTAAAATGACTTATGCAACTATTGTCGATGACATTATTGATATCCGTGATTATAATGTTGCGCTAGATGGTGTGACGGATGACTCAGCAGGAATTAATAGAGCTTTTGAAGAAGCTGCGAGACGTGGTGGGGCGAGTGTTTATTTTCCAAAAGCAAAAGGAATTGCTATTAAATCTCCAATTATTGTTCAAACAACAGCGATTAAAATTTTAACAGAAACATCATATAAAACAAGAATTACAGCATTAACGGGATTTGAAGGAGCGGCGTTACTTTATTTTAAGCAATCTACCGCAGATCCGAATACAATATTTAATACAGGGATAAATATTGATGGAGGGATTGATATTAATTGTAATAACGCGAATGCTGACGGTATTTTAGTGGAAAACGGATATGACAAAGTTTCGTTTCGCAATGTCAGCATTATGAACCTTCATTACAATCATAGTGGATTTAATTTTGTAACAGAGCCTAATAAATTAGGGCAAACTATTTTGCTAGAAAATAGTACCGTTACCCGTGTGAAAAAAGAAACGGCACTAAAGGAAAGCCATGTAAGCGAGAATGACTTGCTTGGAAAAGCTTGTTACTACTTTAAGAAATATCAGGAAATTAATTTAATTGGCTGCAAGGGGTTTGCTAATCATCCCAATGATACGATTGAACCTAATATACCTCGAATTGGAACTGCATTTGAATATGAAGATTGTCGAGGTGTGAATATGGTAGGCTGTTCGGCTGCATTTGCTAATACGGCAATTTCATTTAAAGCTGTTACTAGAGAGGCAATCGGATTAACTGTTTCCGCTCAAACGAATGAACGGATTACAGGGAATGCACTTATCACAGAAGGAAGCGGTAACCTTAAATGTAAAGAAATTATGGTGTTGCCGATTCGCGGGGAAGCTGCTATGAATGACGGAGGTTCAGGAGAGTTTCATTTGAAAAATACGATAATGTCAACCATTTATAGCTTAACTCAAAAAGTAGCTTTGGAAGAAATGGCTATACAAAATTTAGTTATTTCTGATGATATGACAAAAGTATCGATGGTAGAGAACAATAATAGTGTTCTTGGCGTTTCAAGTTATCCAGATTATATTTTTAAAATCCGTGATGCGGCTCAAATTGAGGGGAATTTAAATCCAAAACTAGCTTTAAAAAGTGATAAACAAAAATATCGGATGGCTTTGGAGGATTCTACCAACGCACTGAATTTGGATAGACATACGGAAGGTACGGCTTGGAAAACACACTTGTCAATCAATTCAGTAGAAACAAAGCTTAATAATGAGAATATTACTTTGACAGCGGACGGCATTATGCGAATTAAACGTGCAACTAATCCCGATTTAACTTTAGAAAGCAATAGGCAGCAGTATCGCATGATGCTAATGGATGATGCTGAGAAGTTTAAATTGGAAAAATTAAATGAGGAGAGCGGAGGGCGATGGGACGAGTATTTGTCTGTTGCGCCAAATGATACAACGCTTACTAATGCCGAACTTGTTTTAAATGGACATGTTCAAGCGAAGGAAGGTATCGCTATAAATGCCGACCAAGCGAAGGAAAAAGGGGTAGTCTTAGAAGGTGAGGATCATAAATATCGCTTATCTGTCTCAAAAGATGGCTTAAATGTTGAACAGCAAGTCCCAATAGGTGACCAATTATTTAGCTGGAAACCAATTTTTGAGCTCAATGATAAAAATATAAAAATTATTAATCAGACTGTTAAAACAACTGATTTTAATTTACAAAGTGTTGATGGCGAATATTTAGCACGTCTACTTTCAAATCCAGCGAATAGCTATACGGGACTAGCAATTCGTTACCGCGCAGATGGACAATCGGGATTTGCTCAAGTGCAGGTTGGGCAGAGAGATTCAGCAGGGCTCGGGAAACGTGCTTTGTATATTCCAAACTAAACGCTCCTATAAAATATAAGCGTTAAAATTCACATCACGCATTTACAAACCCCTTTCATTCCGCTAAAATGAAAGGGGTTCTTGTGAGTGTTTTCACGAAAGGGAGAGGGGAAAATGAGTTTTCATGTTTTAATGTATCACGAACTGCGCGAGCGGGGAGCAATTGGGGAGAGCGCGCCTTCGGTGGTTGAAGTGGCGACAAATTGTGATGCCGCACTTCCAAAAATGCTTTTTGCTTATGTGGATGACTTCGAAAAGCAAATGGATATGTTGCAAAGCGGGGGATTTAATGTAATTTCGATGCAGGATGTTCGGGATTTTTATGAAAAAGGTAAAACTTTGCCTGAAAATGCCGTACTAATTACATTTGATGATGCATTCCAATCCGTTTTACGGTACGCTTACCCGGTGTTTAAAAAACGTGGTTTACACGCGACTTTATTTGTTGTGCGTGGCTGGCTAGCTAAAACCGCCAAGCGCTTTAATCCAGAAAAATCAGTGGTTATGAGTGTGAGCGAGGTGAACGAAATGCGTGACGTGTTCACGTTTGCCAACCATACGACCGATTTGCATGATCAAGATGGTGCGAAAAGCACATTTCAAACGGCGACGACAGCCGAACTTTTGGCGGATTTAAAAACGTGTGCGGAATTTGTCGATGAGCCGGATATTTTCGCGTACCCATTTGGGGCTTACGGCGAGGCTGATTTGGAACGCCTGCAACAAGCAGGAATTAAACTAGCTTTTACGACAAAACCAGGGCGAAATGAGCGCGAAACGCCTCCACTCGAACTTCACCGCCAAGTTGTTGCACTCGGCATGACAGCGGAAGAATTGAAACAAATTTTACATAAGGATGGTAAGGAAAATTGAAAAAATGGCTTGGAATTTTAATGTTGCTTTTAGTTGGTGTAGTGGTTGTAGGGTGTTCAAATTCGGAACCAGAAAAGGTTGCGGAGACAAAAACGGAAACGACGAACAAACCGTTGCGTTTTGGGACGCTGCCAGCAGAATCTGCTATTCCGATTATTTTAGCCAAAGAAAAAGGCTTTTTTGAGGAAGAAAAAGTGAATGTGGAGATTACCCCGTTTAATGCGCCGAACGACCGCAATGTCGCGGCTCAAGCTGGGAAAATCGACGGTATGATTGGCGATGTGATGACGGCACTTTCGATGCGTGACGGTGGTATGGATTTCACGATTACGTCCGATATTAACGAAGATTTCAAATTGCTCTCCTCGCCTGATTCAGGGATTACGGATATCAAACAGCTTGATGGCAAGGAAGTTTCGCTCGTGCCGAAGTTTTTACTAGAATACATCATGGACGAAATGGCGGCGGAAAATGATATTAGCTACAAAATCGTACAAATTCCGTCGATTTCTGCGCGATATGAAGCGCTTTTGAATAATCAAGTGGATTCTGTGATTTTTACAGAACCTCAAGCCACTCTTCTTGAAAAAAATGGCGCCCATGTTCTCGGAAGCTCCGCAGAATACGGGATTAAAGGTGGCACAATTAGTTTTGCAAGCGATGTTGTGAAATCCCGCGAAGCGGATATTTCTGCGTTTTACCGGGCGTATAACAAAGGTGTTGCGTATATGAATGAGCATGATGCGGCTGATTACGCGGACATTTTAAAAACGTATAAATTCCCAGATGCGATGACAAGTTACTTAGAAAATAAAGAAGAAGACTATACAAAAGCTCAAAAAGTCAGCAAAAAACAATTTGATAGCATTGAAAAATGGACGAAAGAAAAAGAAATGATTCAAAAGGATTATTCTTATGACGAAATGACCGATTTTTCGATGTTGGATTGACTTAAAACCGCAAGTTCATCTTGCGGTTTTTATGGACTTCGCTATAATTAAAGGTAAAGGTTTGGAAAGGGAGAAAGTTGTGGAGAAATACTTGATTTGTACCGATTTAGATGGTACGTTGCTTGGGAAAAATCATAAGGTGCCGAGAAAAACACGGCGACTTTTGAGGAAATTAATAAAAGAAGGCCATTATTTTTCGGTGGCAACTGGGCGGATGTTTCATGCGGCGAATGAATTTGCGAAAAATATTCATGAAGAAGCATTTGTAATCGCTTCAAATGGCTCAATTGCGGCGAACAAAGATGGGATTTTCCACCACGTGAAAACGGATAATGATGCGCTTACAAAAATTTACGAGATTTGCCAGGCTGAAAAGGTAAGGGCGTTCTTTTTTTCGACGGATACGGTGTTCTATATTGGTGAAGTCCCGTCCCATTTTAAACAAGAAGATGATAAAGAGCGCGTTCAGGCGGTGAAACATGTTTCGGTGAATGAGCGAGATGTATTCGAGCGGTTTGTCGATGAGATGGTGAACGGTTTAATTGTAGAGGAGCAGGATTTTTCGCGGATTCAGGAGTTGCGTACGGAGCTTGAAGTGCTCCCAAATGTGCACTTTTTGTCCTCTCATATGAACAATATTGAGATTTTGCCGGAGCAAATTGATAAGGCGGTGGCCGTGCGGAATTTGGCTGAGCGCCTTTCTGTGAAGCAAGAAAATGTGATTGCTTTTGGTGATGGTGAAAATGATTTAGGGATGATTGAATTTGCTGGAATCGGTGTCGCGATGGGGAATGCGAACAATGAATTGAAAGAAAAAGCTGATTTTGTGACGGAAACGAATGAAAGAGAAGGCATTTATAAGTTTTTAAAGCAGAGAAAATTACGATAAGGGGTTATTTTTATGAGCATTGAGGCAAAAATGAATATTGCTATCCTGCTTACCATTTTTTCTTTTATTGGTGGTATACTGTCACTAAATATACAAACTGAGCCTTACTGGAAGGTATTATTAGCAATAAGTGCCATTATTTTTGTCAGTATGATTATTGTGATTATCATTTTAAATAAGCAAGCAAATAAATCAATTGAAGCTTGTACAATTCCGATAGAAGCCACATTGAAATGGTTTGAAACAGGAAGTGGTAAATCTATCATGCTGTTTTTAGTGTTAGAAATGGAACATAAAGGGCGAGTTATCCGAAAAGGTTACTCCCAAAGAGGCGGAGTGGGCGTTGTCGAGTTAACGCAGTTCTTTATTCAACATCCAGTTGGCTCCAAAATAAAGATTTTAACAAACGGTAAGAATTTTTCAGCCGTTAAAATTGCTGAGATTAATCTTTTTGTGACAGATACAGGGGAAAAACTAATTTTAAAAAGAGCTGCAAATAAAAAAACGTTCATTTGAACGTTTTTTATTTGATTAGCCTTTTTCCTAATAAATCGGTCAATTTAAATAAGAAAAAACCGAGAAATGCAAGGGCTAAAATACCGCAAAACATGTCAGGATAGTCAATTACCGACCACGCATTCATAATGTAGTAACCAAGTCCATATGTAGTTGCATAATTTTCCGCAAAAAAGAGTGAGGCGAGCGAAATGCCGATAGCGATGCGAAGCCCGCTAATGATGTGCGGTGAAATGGCTGGTAAAAGTAGGTGCTTAAACCTCATAAAAGGCCTAGCTTGGAAGGAAAACATGATTTTCTCCCAGTTTGGGTCCATTTGTTTCACGCCATCACGCGCGGATAAAATAATTTGAAAAATGATAATCCAGATGACGAGCGTGATTTTTGATAAATCGCCAAGCCCATATAAAATCATGAATACGGGTAAAAAGGCAACCTTTGGGATAGGATAGATGTAATAAAGTATCGGCGAGAGCCATTTGTCGGCCAGCTGGTTCGCGCCAATGAAAATGCCGAGTGGAATTCCGATGAGAAGTGAAACAAGAATGGCGACGACAATTCTGTACAGGCTCATTAGCGTATGCGGAATCAGTTCGGGGATTTTTTCGAAAAATAAGACGCACGTTGCAAGCGGCGCTGGTATGACGGGGCTACTAATAAAAAGGTAAAGCAACTCCCAAATGAGTAGCAAGCCTAAAATGCCGATGAGGCTGTTTGCGATTTTGATTTTCATTTCGCTACCTCATTTCCGAGCGCGGAACGAATTGTTCGGCACATGTCATAGAATTCTTTTCGCATACGGAGCTCGCTTTGTCCAAAAAAAGGGTTGGCGATTTCTTGTTTAATGTTGCCTGTGCCCATGACGATGATTTTCTGGCCGAGAAAAACGGCCTCTTCAATGGAGTGGGTGACCTGAACCATTGTGGTGGCGCGTTTTTGCTGGATTTCTAGCAGCCTATTTTGCAAACTTTCCTTCGTCATCGCGTCAAGCGCGCTCGTGGCCTCATCGAGCAATAAAATTTTCGGATTAAGCGCGAGGCTTCTCCCAATTGCGGTGCGCTGTTTTTGCCCACCACTAAGTTCTGGCGGATATTTATTTTGGCACGCCTCAAGGCCAAGTTCCGCTAAAAGTGTTTGCGTGCGGTCATTTATTTCGGCCTTAGATTGTTTTTTGATTTTTAAACCTAAAGCGATGTTTTCAAAAACAGTTTTCCAAGGAAATAACGCGTAATCTTGTAGGATTATCCCAGTTTCATCAGGAAAACCGATTTTTTGTTCCCCGAAAAAGCGAATTTCGCCTTCTGTTGGTGCGACAAAACCCGCCATTGCGTGGAGAAGTGTTGTTTTCCCGCAGCCAGATGGTCCAATAATGGCGCAAGTTGATTTTTCAGGCACTTCAAGCGAAATCTTATTTAAGGCGATAGTTTCTTGATATTTACATGTTACGTTTTTCACTTGTATGGCGTTCATTCGTTTACTCCTCTCCTAAAATCATTATAAACGAAGCCGTAACACAAGAAAAGAGCAGGAAATTTTCCCGCTCTCATTTTTTGTTTAAAACTGGATAGAAGTCGGTACAAATTGTAACGGGGAACTGCCCGATGTCCCGTTGTTCGATAAATTCACGTCAACCACTTGATAAAAGGCATTCCCAGTGTCTGCAATTTCCCACACGCCAAGAAGGACGTAATAGCCTGAACGATCAGTTGGGAGATTTACCGTTTGAGTGACTTTTGTCGTTGGAATCGTATTGCCGGCATCAATTGTTTGCAGATGCTCAAGCGATGCCCGTGTAATCGGCTCATTTGGATTCCAATCTTTTTTCGTCATATAATATTTCCATTCAGAAGTACGGTGCAGCGCCGTTAGCGTCCATTCAATTGTATTTGCGCCACCGGTTAAGTTTACTTTACTCCATCTCGAATCGGTTTGCACATCCATGTCGCTAAATTTCCCCCCGCCAGCAATTTGGCCATCGGCTGGTCCGCCAGTTGGGAAGTTTCCCGTTGCTTCCACACTTTGCGGCTCATATTGAATTGGCCCCGCATTTTGATTTACGCCAAGTTTCGCTAAATAAGCGCGACTCTCAGGCTTCGAAATGTACCCGTGTGCGGATACGCCAACCGTTGCCCCCGAAACAGTTAGCGCAATAGCCCCTAAAAATACAGCCGACTTTCCAAAAAAATTCTTCATCTCTATTCCTCCTTTTTGGTACACATAAATAACATGCGCCCGCTTTTCTTTTCCCTAGCCCATCAAAGATAATCACGAAAATCAAAAAATGAGAGCTTCTTCCTGTAAACTAGACCATTCAAACGAGGAGTTTTCTGAAAAACCTCATGAAAAAAACTTTTTGGGAAGAAAATAGCTAGTCAAATTTTCATAGAAAGGGGAAAACCATACAATGACGAACGTTTAGCAAGCAATGTTTCAATTCTTGCTTTTTCATTCCTGAAACCGTTATTTTATGCCCGATTGCGTTATAATAAAAGTGGAGGTGGGCACGATGCAAAAACCAACGAAAAAAGAATGGACGGCTATTACCACTTGCGATGCTAATTTTGATGGCGTATTCTATTATGCTGTTCAAACGACAGGCATTTTTTGTCGGCCGTCTTGCAAATCAAAAGCGCCAAATTATGAGAATGTGGTCATTTTCAAATCAAGTGGTGCCGCGATAAAAGCGGGTTTTAGGCCATGCAAAAGATGTAAATCAGGCGGCGAGCGCGTGCCAGATGCCGAATGGGTGATGGACATTAAACGCTTTGTGGCGAGTAATTTAGCGGAATCGCTTTCGCTCGAACAAATTGCTGCTGCTTGCCACGGTAGTGAAAGTCATTTGCATCGCACGTTTAAAAAGGTGACGGGCGAAACGATTCATCATTATGTTATCCGCAAAAAGCTAATTTTAGCGCAGGAAATGCTGCGAAAGGAAAACTTGGAAATCAAACAAATTGCGCGCGCTGTCGGTTTTAATAACGCCGCACAATTTGCCACTCTTTTTAAGAAACAAATGGGCATGACGCCATCCAAATACCGAAATGAGGTGCTGAAATGATTTATGATTTTATTGACGATGTAGGTTTATATGTTGCGAAAACGAAACGCGGTGTTTGCTTTATTGGCGCCGACTACGACGAATTGATCGCGTTTTATGAAAAGAAGTACAAAAATGAGGAATTTAGGCGTTCTGCAGAATTTTCAAGGGAAGCGGAGGACTTAAAAGCCTATTTTAACGGCGAAAAAATATCTTTTGACTGGCCTTTAGATTTTTCTGTTGGCGATTTTACAGAAAGCGTGTTTAAAGCTTTGCGCGAAATCCCGTACGGTGTGACTTCTTCCTACTCAGAAATTGCCACACAAATTGGCAACCCAAAAGCAGTTAGAGCAGTAGGGCGAGCAATCGGCTCCAACCCGATTTTAATCGCCATCCCGTGTCACCGAGTCATCGGCAAGTCCGGTAAACTAACGGGTTACCGAGGCGGATTACCATTAAAAGAACAGCTACTAAAACTAGAAAATCGCCAAAGAAGTTAGTTTCTTTGGCGATTTTTAGGAGTTAATGGCTCATAAATTTTTCGTATAAACATTGGTATAAAACTTATAAGCTACATTACTTGACCAGTTACTCGGTGTGGAAGCCTCCCGCCAAGACATGCTTGCTTGATTTGTGGAGGTGGAATAAAAACTTGTTCCAGATTTCACAGAATCACGCGGATAATTTACTTCTTCGTGTTTAAACATTGGGATTGGCATTTTTGAAACGCCGTTTGGTAACGAGAATTTAATTACAATCGCATACTTATCTGTACTTGTGATAGGGATAGATTCATTTAATTTAATCGTTTCATAACCAGCGTCCGTTTTTACCCCTCTTGCAACTAGTTTTAGGTTGGAAAAGGATTTATCAGAGCTGTTTGGATTAATATAAATTTCGTAAGGTGTGTCGTATTGTGTGGTATTAATTGCAATTGCTTCAATGCTTTCTTTTGAATCTTTTGGAGCATCAAAGATATTAGCAATATACGTATTCGCTGTTGCAGGATATGTGGATAAAGAAGCAAATGGTGCCATGGCATACATATTATCGTAGTTTTGGACGGTTTCCATTTGTTTCGCACCGTACATAGCAGAAGTTAGTATATATGCATCTTCATAAGACACATAGTAGTAGCCTTTATCACCCCAAGTTGATCCCCAACTATTTTTCACGATGAAAGCGCCGTCATTTTGGGGCTGGTACGCCAATCGGAAATTTTCTTTGCTGTATGTGTCATCATACCCAACAATGAGAGAAGAATGTGAAATGGTTGTATAGTTATCTTTCGGTACATACATCGCATTTGTTGTTGGATTCATATATGTGTTTCTGTAAGCAGAGCTTGCAGTCCATTGATATGTAAGACCACCATTTTTCACAAGATGCTCCTTTATTTTTTTCACTTTTTGTGCTTGCTCAGTCTCGCTTGCTGTTATTGGGAGCTTCACAATATTATTCATTCCTTGCTGATGAGCAACTGGTTTTTTAGATAAAACGTTTAAAGAAGGTAGATAGGTAGCATATTGATCAAATGGCATTTCACTTTCAAGGACAGGTAATTCCCAATTCATGCCTTCATAAAATACATTGTATTCTTGGGCACCAGTATTTAAAAATCGATTATATGCTTTAGGATTATTTCCATCTACGCCATCTGCATCTCTTGCCGAGTAGTAATCAGCATAGAGCTCGGAAAAATCATACGTCGTTCCAGTCTGCTTTAACAAAGCTGTTTCAATAGATGCATTTGAAGAGAATGACCAACAAATATTTCTAGATTGTTGATTTTTAACTGGTGTATCTAACCCGTTTATACGCGGGTCATACTTAGTCGGCAAAGGGGTTATACGAAGCAATTGCTTTGGTTTAGGCTGCTCATAAATTGGTGTTGGGTCTGGTGTTGCCCCCGCCGGATACTCCTTTGCATCAACTTGATTTCCAGGTAAGAATAAGAAGAAACTTGCTAAAATAAAACTGATTCCCGCTAACAAACATAACAATTTTTTCATTTTAAATCCTCCTTTTTTAGTTGAAAATATAAGCTGTTTTTTTATCCTTTCTTTTTATCCTTTCTTTTTATTCTATTTAAAAGATAAAAATCATCTAAATAGTCTCCCGCTTCATTATACTATATAGAGTAAAATTCTGAAAGTTGTTCTCGAGGTGATAAGTATACAAAAGTATATTCTTGGAAAAAGATATGAAATTTGCCGCTTGCTACTCTATCATGTAAAATAAAATCAAAACCTGAAAGGGGCAAAAGGATGATAAAAAAACTAGGTCAAGTCATGGTATATATTGAAAATCAAGAAGAGGTTGCACGCTTTTGGACGGAGCAAGTAGGTTTTATTATTCGCGCACGTAACAAGGAAACGGATGCGGAGAAATGGATTGAAATTGCGCCAGATGAAGAAACAGCCACAACCATTGTATTGCAAGATAAAATTGCTGTCGCGAAAATGAGCCCCGATATGAATTTAGGTACACCTTCTTTACTTTTTTATACGGATGAACTAGATGCGACTTACGCTACATTCAAAGAAAACGGCGTTCCCGTCGGAGAATTAGTAGATACGCCACTCGGACGCGTCTTTAATTTCCATGACCCAGAACAAAATTATTTCGCTATTTTAGAAGATAAATAGCAAAAAGCCAGCGATTTTACCCGCTGGCTTTTATTTTTCAATATCCAGTTTCAACAGAAGCATTCACAATATACATGAAATCATTTTTATCTGCTTTATCCTCTAAAAAAATGCCGCTAGTCGTTATCATGCCGCCGTCCATCACTGACACATGAACCGTGCCGTAAGGAATCAGAGCCTTAATTGCGGCGAAATCGACGCTTTCTTTATCAATCGGCACAGCGAGCTTCACGTGCACGACCATATTATTCAAATCCGCATCAGGCAGGAGCGCTTGAATACCCGGCATCGAATTATGGTAAATCGCATGCCGCACAGCTCTCACAGCCGCTTTTGTCACATCTTGACCGTGTACATCAACCCCAAAACCTGTTTGGATAAAAAGTAGTTTTTCCATATTCTCACTCCTAAAAATGTTGAATAAAATCGGCACCAGCGCGGTGTTTGGCGAACTCTTTTAAGACGGCCGTAAAAACCTTCCCCTCAGGATCACCAGCTGCTTTAAAAGCTTCCGCTAATTGCTTCCGCTGTATTTTATCCAGTTCGTGTGTCAATCTAATGCCATTTGACGTTAAAAATAGTGCCCGTTTGCGCTTGTCGTGCTCCCCGATGCCAACATGAATCAAGCCCTTTTCGCGCAGCTCAGCAATTGGTTTTTGTAAAGCTTGTTTGGAAATTTCTAAAATTGTAATCATTTCACCAGTCGTAATACCAGGCATACGAGCAATGAAAAACAAAATTCGGTGGTGTAAACGCGTTAAATCATGCTTATTGATAAGATCATCAGCAGAATTTGTAAACGATTTATACCCAAAATAAAATAATGCAATTTGTTGGTTCAATCTTGTTTCAATATCCATATTTTGACCCCTTTTTTCAATTTCCCTTACATCATTATACCCTTTTTTAGAAAAACAAGAAATTTATTTTTTATCAAAAGAGTGTTTAGTTTTTCGGTTACGGGTAAAGTGAAGTAGATAATGCTTCTTAAAGAAGGAGAGGAAAACAATGGAAAATTATAAACGAATATTAGTCGGAGTTGACGGTTCTGACCAAGCTGATCATGCTTTTAAAAAAGCGCTTGAACTTGCTGGGAAATACGATGCCACACTTGGAATTGCGAGCGTAGTAGACTTACGATCATTTTCTCCTAATATTTCTTATGACGGCTCACTCGAAGAAAGAGCGATGCAAGCAGCGAAAGCTCGAATTGCTGGTTACCGCGAAGAAGCCGAAAAAGCAGGTTTGCAGGAAATCGCGACCTACGTGGAGAGCGGCAATCCGAAAACTATTCTCGCCAAAGAATTGCCAGAAGAATTTGAAGCCGATCTTATTGTCGTTGGCGCAACCGGACTAAATCGCGTTGAAAAAATTGTGCTAGGCAGCATCTCCAGCTACATTTTAGGTCATGCATCAGTTGACACATTAATTGCTCGCTAATGAGCTAAACTGATGACAAACGACAATCTTCGGAGTTCTTGCCGGCGTTCCGCTCCGTTTGCCATCAGTCTGATTGTGCGCGCTACATTTTATTTGGCTTATTTCTACAGGTTGGAAGGATAACTACAATGTTATCCTTCTTTTGTTAGCGATAACAAAAAGTAATGCTTGAAATGAAAGCGTTTCACAGTTATTATCATAATGAGGCCATAAATACTGAGAGGAGTTTTTTCATGATAAAAGGCGTTATTTTTGATTTAGATGGTGTCATCACCGACACAGCCGAGTATCATTACCAAGCATGGAAAGCACTTGGCGACAAAATCGGCATCGAAATCAATCGCACGTTTAATGAACAACTAAAAGGTGTAAGCAGACAAGATTCACTCGAAAGAATTTTAACATTTGGAGGAAAAGAAGCGGCGTTTAGTGTAGCCGAAAAAGAAGATTTAATGGCATGGAAAAATGATTTTTATGTCAGCTTAATTCAAAACATTACGCCCGATGACGTTTTGCCTGGCGTCCTTCCATTTTTGGAAAGATTAAATGAAAACGGCATCAAAAAAGCGATAGCTTCCGCATCAAAAAATGCGACAGCCATTTTAACTTCCTTACATATTTTAGAAGAATTTGACTATGTAGTTGACGCCAGCCTAATTGCGCGCTCGAAACCAGATCCAGAAGTTTTCCTCGAGGCAATAAAAGGATTAAATCTGACAGCAACAGAATGCATTGGCATTGAAGACGCAGAAGCAGGTGTTGCAGCGATTCAAAATGCTGGCATGACAGCCGTTTCGATTGGAACAGACAAAAGCCTTCAAAAAGCAGAAATCAATTTACAATCGACAGAAGAATTAAGTCAATTAGCACTATAAGCAAAAAACAGAATGAGCGAGTCATTCTGTTTTTTCATGTTTATTTATTAAAGTTTGGCAAATACTCTTTATGCGCTTCTAAAAGTTCGTCAAGTAAAACGCGTGCTTCGCTATCACTTGGAGTAAGTGGATTGATGGTCATCGCAAGAAGTGCTTTGTCATAATCTCCAGTTACTGCCGCTTCAGCTGTTAAGCGTTCAAACGTTTTAATTTCTTGAATGATTCCATTGATAGCGATTGGTAAATGGCCGCTTGCTAGAGGAATCGGACCTTGACGAGTGATTACGCAATTTGTTTCCACCGCAGAATCAGGGTCAATATCTAAAATCGCACCATTGTTGCGTGTATTGACAATTTGAATATCGCGTTTATCATTGTAAATTGAGTTGATTAAATTACATGCTGCTTCACTGTAATAAGCGCCGCCGCGTTGTTCAAGTTGTTTTGGCTTTTCAGCGAGCTCTTCTTGTTTATAAAGCTCAAATAATTCGGATTCTACTTTTTTCACGACTTCTGCACGTGTACCGTGTTCGGCATAAGCTTTTGCTTGATCTTCTAATTGTTGTTTTGTTTGCCAGTAGTAGCGCAAGTAATCAATTGGAATCATATTTAACGTACGAAGGAAAGTTTTATCCCAACCTGTCGCATTAATATTTTTAAGCTTAGAACCTTGCTCTTCTTCTGTCATTTTGAAAACAACATCACGTGTAACGTCTTTTCCGTTATGATAAACAGTTTTCGCAAAGACCATGTGATTTAATCCAACGAATTCTACGTAGATTTCAGAAGGATCCACACCAAGAGTTTCTGCGATATTTCGTTCAATCCCAATTGGTCCGTTACACAGCCCCACCACTTTTTTCTGGTTGCTGTAGCGAAGAACAGCTTCTGTAACCATTCCAGCAGGGTTGGCAAAATTAATCAACCAAGCGTCAGGACATAAACGTTCCATGTCGCGACAAATATCTAAAATAACAGGAA
Organism: Listeria sp. ILCC797; assembly: GCF_900186185.1. Taxonomy (NCBI): domain Bacteria; kingdom Bacillati; phylum Bacillota; class Bacilli; order Caryophanales; family Listeriaceae; genus Listeria; species Listeria sp. ILCC797. The sequence continues at coordinate 4,076 of NZ_FYBS01000004.1, read as the reverse complement.
TGGTACGAAGTCCTTTAAACATTCCACCAGGACCATTTGTTTCTTGACCAACTACGCCGTGCGAGTTTGGAATACGCTCATCTTTAACACGCGCATCAAGCAAGCCGACACGTAATTGCGTTGTAACGAAATCAGCGTCTTTTAATGCTTCCTCACGGTCAAGTGTTAAATGTATGTCAATGTTAGCGCCAGCTTTTTTTACCATACGTTTCGCAAGATTTCCAACGATTTCCAGTTTTTCGCGACCAGCTTCCACATCGACTAGCCAAATTTCACGTACAGGAAGTTCATCTTGACGTTTAATGAAACCCTCAATTAGTTCAGGCGTATAGCTTGAGCCGCCACCAATAGTTGCAATTTTAATACCATTTGCCATTTTTAATTCCTCCAATATTATAAGAATCTGTGAACGCTTTCTTATTTCCACTTACAGTATAGAAAGATTAACGGTAAATTACCAGCTTTTTGCAACAATTGGGTAGCCATTTTCCAAAAAGGAATTTGTCACATTTGAGTAACGAGGTGTTACATGATAAAATGAAGAAAAATCATGTTGGAGGCTTAAAATGCTTTTTTTAGACCAATCTATCGAACTAAATGATACAGAACTCGATATTTATAACTATATAACGTCACATCTCGACACAGTCGTTTACATGCGCATTCGCGACTTGGCAGATGCGACACATGTCAGCACAACGACCATTTTGCGCTTTTGCCGCCGTTTCAAATGCAACGGCTTTTCCGAATTCCGCGTCAAACTGCAGCTTTACGCCGAAGAACAAAAACGCACACGCATCGACATGTCAGATGAAACGACCTACATTGACTTTTTACAACGAACCGCTTCCCCTGAGTTTAAAGGTCAAGTTGCACGTGCGGCGTCGGTCCTGCGCGATTCGGAGCTAGTCCTTTTTGCTGGCATCGGTTCATCTGGTATTATCGCCGAATACGGCGCACTTTATTTCTCGTCACTGTTCACACTCGCCTTGCATATCGAAGACCCACTCAATCACCCTTTCTACCACCTTTCCAGCAAACTTTCCGATAAGATTTGTCTTGTTGCCATTTCGGTAGAAGGAGAAAACGAAGACATCATTCGCTATATTCATGAATTAAAGTTGCAAAAATGCAAAATTGTTTCCATCACAAACAGCGCCAAATCAACCATCGCCAGACTTTCCGATGCAAACATTTCCTACTACATCAACAAAGAAATGTACCAAGATGCAAACATCACATCCCAACTCCCAGCACTCTACACAATCGAATGCGTTGCCCGTGAAATTAGAACACAATTGGATAAGGAAGATAAACCAAGCTGAGGTGAAGTCACCTCAGCTTGGTTTGTGTGCGAAAAGTACATAAAGTCGTCACAATTTCATTTCGAAACCATGGTATACTAAAAAGAGTAATAAACATATATAGCTGCGGTTACGTTGGCGGCTATTCAAACATTTTTCTTTTAAACTGAGGTGAAGTAAATGGGACTATTTGGTATGGGGAAAACTGAAACCGAGAAAAAACGGGATGACTACGATAAATTACATGATCTGTTAAAAGATGCGATTAAAGAACATGATCAACAGATGGACGAAGCGGAAAGCATTTTCCGGAGTTATAAAAGTAGCGTGCCGAATTTATCTAACAGTAAAATTCCGTCGAATGAGTTTGATACCAAGCGGGAGAAGCTGACGGCAAAACTAGTCAATTTCATGGACAAGGAACAAGAGAAGCGTGCGAGTTTAGTTCGGGCGAAAGAGCGCGCGTATGATCAATATGTGCATTATAAGGCACAGGCTATTCGCGAGGACGCTGCGGAAAAAGAGAAGAAGGAAAAAGAACGAAAAGAACGGGAGGCGCGACTAGAAAATGGCTAATGTGAAAATCAACGCAGACAAAGTAGCGGAAGCGAAAGCGCAGGCTAAAATCGTGGAAACGTCTCTGAGCGCCACACACAAGCAGTGTCAATCACTCATCTCGTATGTGAACGGCGCGAAATGGGACGGCAAGACACGCGATGCATTTTTGACCTATTTGGAATTAATTGAAAAGTACCATGCGGAAGTGAAGACGCAGTATAAAAAGCAGCGCAAAGCGCTCAACAAGTTACAAGACTATGTGGCAGATTATGAGGAACAAGCCATCGTGCGCGAGGTGAAACGCTTATGAGCACAGATACGTTTCAAACCGAAGAATTATTTTTACTGATTTCAGCTTTTGGTGGCGACACCCTCTTTGGTTTGCCAGACCGGCAGGTGTTTCAACTTCGCGGCGAAGAAGGATTTCAGCGCGCGTATGAACGCTTACTCGATAAACAAATTCTGGATGAAACGGGCGCCATGACCGATGGCGGGGCTATTGTGGTGGACGCGCTTTCGCGTTACCAGGCGTGCCCGTCATTTGTTCGTCTGAATCAGTTTATGTTCGGCTTTTCAGCAGAGGATACGGAGAATGCCTATCTGTTAGTCGAAGTAGAGGCGGGGAAAAGCTATCGTTTTGAGGTGCTTGATAAAGTTCTGATACTTCAACTTTTAACGAATCATTTCCCGCTCTTACAACGTGACACGCCGAATGTGGAGCAGACATTCCTCACACGGCCTCTTACTTTAGACGAAAGAAAAAGGGTGTCAGCCTGTGAACCGGACGAGCGTTTTATCAGTATGGAATATTTCCATGTGGAAGAGACGCCGATGGAAGAAGAAAATCCCGCGTTTTACCAGCAATATTTTGTGGTGGCGTGGCAAGACAAACTGGTCGCTATTGATGTTGTGCGCGACGACTACAAGCAAGTGAGCGGTTACTGGCTTTGGAATGAGCTTTGCCGCGAGCTGCAATTCCCTGTAAAGGAGGCGTTATAGATGGCCCAACTAACAATGGGTGGAGCGGGTGCGTCAAGTACGATTGAAATCAATCCTGATGAGATGACGCATATCGCCAAAGAACTGCTCGCGATGGCCAATGAATTTGAGTCGGTCATCCAACCCGCGGTGACGAAGTTAAAGAGTACGAAATATGTCACAGCGGGCGAAGCAAAGAAAGCGATGGCTAAAGTCGATGAAGCAAACGAACGGGTGATGGAATTAAAAGACCACTACGAGCGGTCCTCTTCGCTAGTGTTTGATATCTTAAACACGATGGTACAAGCGGATCAAGAGGTGGCAGAGAAAGTCATTGCGGCGCTTCAAATAGGAGGAACCGACGCATGAAAGACATCCAGTACATAGAAGCCGATTTCGAACGCACCCACACAAGTATCGGCGGCCTTATCGGGAAAGGCGCATGGGGCAAAGGCACCATCGACCAACTAAAAAAAGTATCCAAAAATCTGGAAGAAGCCGAAGACGACATTGCCCGCTACGACACAGACGGCGTGATTTCCTTTCAACATACAAGCCGAACATCCAAGTATCAGGAGATTTTCGAGGATTTTGACGTCCTTTACCGTTTTTCCGACCAAATCGGGGACATCGTAAACAACACGATCGACCACCCGTTTTATGAAAAGCTAGATGACTTTGTGGCAGGCATGCGCGACTTAGATGCGACCACGTTCACAACGGAAAACCGAATTGGAGCCACCACGACAACCACACAGTTTGAAAACAGCTATACGCAAAAACAAGTAGAGGTCCCAAAAAGTAAAGTGAGCCTCGAGGATTTATTCAGCGGAGACACCTTTTACGCCGACCAAATGAAGCTTCAGTATGATGCATGGAAACAGACGAACAAAGGAGAAGACGTCAGCCAGCAAGATTTTCAAGCCGCGATGTTAAATTCCCGAGCCTTCGCCTACACGTCCATTAAAGACGAACAACAGAAGACAGAATTTTGGACACTCGTGGTCGCCACTATCGTCATCGTGGGTGTTTCCGCATTTTGCCCGCTCGCAGGTGTAGCTTTAAGTGCCGCTTACGGTACGCTTGAAATAAGCGCGGCGAAGACAGGCAAAGACTGGATGACTGGCCGCGAACTGGATGCCACCGAACGCGCCCAGCGCGGCGCTTTTGCGGTTTTGGATGTCATTCCAGGCGTCAAAGCCCTAACCGGCGGTGTACAAATGATGCGCTCAGGAA
>NZ_FYBS01000015.1:0-47984 GCF_900186185.1 Listeria sp. ILCC797 | reverse complement strand
TTTCATTGTCTGGTAGTTATGGCGAGAAGGTCACACCCGTTCCCATCCCGAACACGGTAGTTAAGCTTCTCTGCGCCGATGGTAGTTGGGGGCTTCCCCCTGTGAGAGTAGGTCGCTGCCGGGCAATGTATTATTCCACAGTAGCTCAGTGGTAGAGCAATCGGCTGTTAACCGATCGGTCGTAGGTTCGAGTCCTACCTGTGGAGCCATTTAATTTTAAAATCTTGGAGAGCTGTCCGAGAGGCCGAAGGAGCACGGTTGGAAACCGTGTAGGCGGGATAACCGTCTCAAGGGTTCGAATCCCTTGCTCTCCGTTTCCAAGTGATTACTACATATTTTATTTTATGGCCCGTTGGTCAAGCGGTTAAGACACCGCCCTTTCACGGCGGTAACACGGGTTCGAATCCCGTACGGGTCACTTTTATTTTAGACAAAAGTTTATTTTTAAGTTAGAATGTTATTTATGGAGGTTTAGCTCAGCTGGGAGAGCATCTGCCTTACAAGCAGAGGGTCAGCGGTTCGATCCCGTTAACCTCCACCATATTATTATCGCGGGGTGGAGCAGTCTGGTAGCTCGTCGGGCTCATAACCCGAAGGTCGCAGGTTCAAATCCTGTCCCCGCAATCGTGGTTCCGTGGTGTAGGGGTTAACATGCCTGCCTGTCACGCAGGAGATCGCGGGTTCAAATCCCGTCGGGACCGCCATTTGGCTTGGTAGCTCAGTTGGTAGAGCACTTGATTGAAGCTCAAGGTGTCGGCAGTTCGATTCTGTCCCAAGCCACTTTTATTTTAATACGGAGGGGTAGCGAAGTGGCTAAACGCGGCGGACTGTAAATCCGCTCCTTCGGGTTCGGTGGTTCGAATCCACTCCCCTCCACCATTATTTTTTTGATAGGGGCATAGTTTAACGGTAGAACAGAGGTCTCCAAAACCTCCAGTGTGGGTTCGATTCCTACTGCCCCTGCCATAACATAAAACTTTATAATTGAATTATGGCGGGTGTGGCGAAGTGGTTAACGCATCGGATTGTGGTTCCGACATTCGTGGGTTCGATTCCCATCATCCGCCCTTTAATTTTATTGATGGGCTATAGCCAAGCGGTAAGGCAACGGATTTTGATTCCGTCATGCGCTGGTTCGAATCCAGCTAGCCCAGTTTTTGCGGAAGTAGTTCAGTGGTAGAACATCACCTTGCCAAGGTGGGGGTCGCGGGTTCGAACCCCGTCTTCCGCTTTTTTCTTTTTTAAGGCGCCATAGCCAAGTGGTAAGGCAGAGGTCTGCAAAACCTTTATCACCGGTTCAAATCCGGTTGGCGCCTCCATTGCTTTTTTCTTTCAAAAATTTTATAATAAGTTTATTCAAACATTATGCCGGCGTGGCGGAATTGGCAGACGCGCTGGACTCAAAATCCAGTGACCGCAAGGTCGTGCCGGTTCGACCCCGGCCGCCGGTATCCAAGCACTCCCAAACCTGTATAGGTTTTGGGGGTTTTCTTTTTTAGATATGCGTTAAAATTAACGTTTAATTACGTTGTTTTCGTTGCAGTTTTTATTATAACATTGCTAAATAAATTAATTGAATTTTCTAGAATGGAAAATTGTAGAAAAATGGTCACAATTTAAGGCTAAAAATGTACAAATAGACAAATTTAACACAAGAAAAGTGTGTTATTATAGAGTTATCACATTGTGACTTCTAAAAAGATTGTATTTGCTCACCAGGCACCTATACGAATCTGATTACTTTTAGTTGCCGCAATCCCATTGGAAGTTAGCTGTCAGCCAAACAGCTAACTTTTTTCCTTATTAGGAATAGAGTGATAGAATCTGGAGGAGATTAAATGTACATACCAAAAAAAGAGGTTATAGCTTTTACTGGAAACCAGCAGATTCAGGGTGAAGGTGTTTTTTTAGTTGTAGAAGGATACCTTGTGCAGGAATCCAATGGGACTTTAATAAAAGTTTTAAAGCAAGGGAGTATTTTTCGTCTTGATTCTCAGCATGAATGGTTTCAATTTTTTTCAAGGGGAAAAAGTTTTCTAATGGAGATTGAGCGTGAGAAGTATACGGATGAAATTGTTTGCGATACGATGAAGCGGATGACTGAATCGCTTGAGAGATATCGGTTGCCAGGCAGAGAACGAATTGAGGCAGTTTTATATCAAATTGCTTTGGATGTTGGGGTTGAAAATGATCAGGAAATTTATATTCCGATAGCTTGTAATCAGTCAAAGCTCGCAAAATATAGCAATGTAAGTCGGGAATATTTTATCAAAATTAAAAATGATTTAGTTAAAGAAAAGCGCATTGAAATTCGAAATCGTAGTTGGATTTTGCTTGAAAAGGAAGAATGGGAAACAGTTTGTATGACAGAGGAATAGATAGGAGCATTCAGTTTGAATGCTTTTTTTAAAACATATAGTTGATTTTGTCAACTATATGTTTTATACTAATAAAAATGAAAGAAGGGGAATTGGATGGATCAAATTAGTGAGATTCGGCGATTTAATCGCTTTTATGCTAGCATATTAGGAAAACTTGACCAGAAAATCTATCATAATCCTTATCCGCTGACTGAAGTGAGGGTTTTGCAACAAATTGATTTTGAGAATGGGAAGACGGCTTCTGAGATTGGCGATGCGATTGGGGTTGACCGAGGGTACATGAGTCGCATTGTGAAGAGATTTGAACTTTCGGGGCTGATTCAAAAACAGCAGCTTGCTGGTGATAAAAGACACTTTGCACTTTTTATTACGGAAAAGGGGCAGGCGGAGATTGAGAAATTTGTGGCGCTTGCAAACTTGGCGCTTAGCGAAATGACGCAGAAATTGACGGATCAGGAGATGCGGGATTTGGTTGAAGCGATGAGCGTGATTGAAAAATTGCTTTCAAAGGAGGAATTGACATGAAGATTGAAAAATATACGGAACGTTACCATGAAGAGGTTGTCGCATTGATTTTGCGCATTCAGCAGAAAGAGTTTAATGTGCCGATTTCGCTTTCGGATCAGCCAGATTTGATGGATATTGGGAACTTCTACGCTGACGGGGGATTTTGGATTGCGCGTGATGGAGACACTGTTGTAGGCACGATTGCTACATGGTTTATCGACGGGCCAAACGCAACCATTCGCAAGCTTTTTACGGATGAAAATTATCGAGGAAAAGAATATCAAACGGGGCAGCGCCTTTTAGAAACGCTTGAAGAATTTTGTGCGCAAAACGGCAAGTCACATATTTTTTTAGGAACGACGGATAAATTTAAGGCGGCACACCGGTTTTACGAAAAGAATGACTATATCGAGATTTCAAAAGCGGATTTACCAGCTGATTTTGATATTTTGGATGTGGATTCGAAGTTTTATCATAAAGCGCTATAGGAAAAATGCAGTTTGGGTACGCCCGGCTGTTTTTTTCTTTTTTACAAAAGATAAGTTGTGAGCTATACTAATGTTTGTGATTTGTTTTTAGAAAGGGAGCGAGTTTTTTGAGCAGATGGTTACCTCGTGATTTATGGATTGTAATAGTTGGGATGGTTCTTTTGTATACAGGACTATCCTTTATTTGGCCATTTAATATGGTGTATATGACGACAGAACTTGGCATGTCGGACATGGATGCATCGCTTGTGTTGCTTGTGAATTCTTTTGTGGGAATGGTGGCGAGTGTTGTTGGCGGAATTATTTTTGACCGGTTAACGGGGTATATTTCGCTTATGATTGGAACTTGTATTTTAGTTGTGGGGACGTTTCTTTTGATGACATTTCATAGCTATCCTTATTTTGTTTGGAATCTTTGGCTTGTGGGTGTTGCCATGGGAATGGTGTTTGCAGGGCTATACGCGGCGGCGGGTTTGACACATCCGAGCGGCGGGCGCACTGGATTTAATGCCATTTATGTAGCTCAAAATATTGGTGTTGCGGTTGGACCGTTTCTAGCCGGATTCTTGGCGGAGCGCGGTATGGGACAAGTTTATTTAGGTGCATTTCTTTTCGCGATTTTTTATGCACTTTTCTTCTTTATCTTTTTTAGAAAAATAGATTGGAAGTCCGAAAAATTGGGTGCGGAAACAAAGCACCGAAAACGTGGCGGGGCGCGTGAGAAGGCGACAAAATGGGGTCTCATTTCAATGGGCTTGCTACTTTTGACGTATCTGTTTTGCCAGTTGCCACATGTACAGTGGCAGTCTAATTTATCTACCTATATGACAGCAGATGTTGGTGTGTCGGCATCCGAGTACGGGAAACTTTGGAGTTTAAACGGGGCATTAATCGTTCTCGGTCAGTTGATTTTAATTCCGCTTATTCATCGTTTCAAAAAGCATTTATTGCTTCAAGTTTATATCGGTATTTTGCTATTTGCGCTATCGTTTGTATTTGCAATGCAAGCAACTGTATACAGCGGATTTGTACTAGGAATGATTTTCCTGACGCTTGGTGAAATGTTCGCATGGCCAGCAATTCCGACGATTGCCTATCAACTAGCACCAAAAGGGAGCGCGGGGTTATATCAAGGATTAGTGAACGGAATGGCAACAGCCGCACGAATGCTAGCGCCGTTTTTGGGAGCTGTTGTAGTCACGAAATTTGGCGGCATAACAGCCTTGTTTATAGGGATTTTCAGTTTGCTACTCCTTGCGTTTGTCACGATAACACTACAAGCACTTACTCAGAAAAAGGCGAATTTAAATGATGTGGAAACCGAGGTGGAAATGCATGAAATTGCTTGAGAATGCTCGCTTTTATACGATGGGAAAAGAAGGCGAATTTGTGCGGAATGTTTTAATTGATGGGGCTACAATTCGGGCGATTGATGTCGATCCTGCGGCGCATTTAGAGGCAGAGCGCATCAATTTGAACGGGGCAACTGTTTTTCCAGGCTTTGTCGACTCACATATTCATCTGCTTTGGTACGGACAAGCTCTAGCGCGGTTGAACTTAAACGAAACAACAACGAAGAAGCAAGCTTTGGAAAAGATTAAGCAGCGTCTGGCCGAGCTTTCGGAAACCGAATGGCTTTTTGTAGAGGGATATGATGAAAATAAATGGACGGACGACAAAACGCTACTCACAGCCGCTGATTTGGATTCTATCAGCGAGACACCACTACTCGTAAGACGCATCGATTACCATAGCGTGACGGTTAATCACGCATTAATGGAAGCTATTTCTTTGTCTAAAGACGCAAAGTTTGAAGGTGGCGGTGAAATTGACACAGATGAAAATAGCGAATTGACGGGCATTCTAAAAGATAACGCAACGAATTTGGCGATTCAGGCGTTTCCAATTCCAACTACCGCTGAAATGAAAATGTGGCTTGAACTGGCGATTTGTGATTTGTGGAAAAAAGGAATTACAGGGGCCCATTCAGAGGATTTGCACTATTTTGATGGCTTTAAGGGAACGCTCGGCGCTTTTCGCGATACAATTAATGCAGAATTTCCATTTCGCGCGCAACTTTTAATTCATCACGCGGAACTAGCTGCGTTTAAGCAGGAAAAAGAGCTTTTCATGGACGGAAATCCTTTTGTGGAGCTGGACGCTGTGAAAATCTTTTTTGACGGCACTGTGGGGTCGAGAACGGCATATATGGCGAATGGCTATGCGGACGACGCAAGCAATCACGGGTTGAAGATTCATTCGGACGAGGAGTTTGTGGCAATCGTCAAGAAAGCGCGCGAACTGGGGCTTCCGGTGGCGATTCATATTCTAGGTGATGCGGCATTTCAAGAGGTGGTTCGTGTGCTGAAAAAATATCCGCCGAAAAGTGGCTTGCACGACCGAATGATTCACACGCCGTGGTTAACAGATGAGCTCATTGCAGAAGCAGAAGGAATGCCACTTTTGTTTGATGTTCAGCCGCAGTTTATGGCGAGCGACTTGCCTTGGGCGCTTGACGTTTTAGGAGAGAATTATCCCAAACGAGCATTTGCTTGGAAGACACTTCTAGAAAACGGCTTTGCACTAGCGGGAGGAAGCGATGCGCCAATTGAAGTCCCCAATCCTTTTTACGGAATTCATGCCGCAGTTACACGCACTGCGACAAGCGACTTAAACGGTAAACGCTACTTTCCAGATGAGGCGCTGACTGTTTACGAAGCGATGTCACTCTACACAACCGGTAGTGCAAAAGCTAGCTATAAACCTTTTTCTCGGGGAAAAATTGCGCCAGGATTTGCCGCAGATTTCACAGTTCTAGCAACCAACCCGTTTGAAGTGGCGACGAACGATTTGCGCGACATTCAAGTAATTCAAACATTTGTAAGTGGGCTGAAAGTGTATTAAAATGTACGAAAACGGAAAGGTTGATGAGAATGCTAGACAAAACGCAAATTAGTATGTTCTTGACGTTTAGTGGGCAAGCGGAAGAAGCGGTTCAATTTTATGTGGACTTGTTTGATGAAGCAAAAATCGTATCAACTCGTTATTTTGAAGAAGGTGAGCCGGGAGAGCTGGGCAAGGTTTATACGATAGTATTCGAGATTGGCGATCAAAAATTCATGGCGATGGACATGGAAAAGAAATACGCCGTTGACTTTTCATGGGCAACTTCGATTTTCATTGAAACGCGAAATGAAGAAGAGTTCGATCGCTTATTCGAGGGACTAAAAGCCGGTGGAACAGTTATGATGGGCCCAGAAGAGATGGGGATTTACAGCAAAGTGGCATGGGTGACAGACCGCTTCGGTCCAACGTGGCAACTTGTTTGCGAGAAATAAAAATAAGCTTCCTGAGCACTTTTGGTGTGAGGAAGCTTGTTTTTTTGTTGGGATGATGCAAGGATATTTAATTAATAAAAGAAGGGGAATGCTTTTATTCATCTAGTCCAAAAAGAGATGGGTAAATTAATGAGGTTTAAACAAAAATTCAGTAGTGTTCAAGTGGCTACTGGATTACATAATAATATCGTCTGTTCATTAGCAAAACCAGGGTAGAGAATCGGAAAAGATTTTCTACCCTGGTTTTATGTTCAGCTAACAATTATACCTCAGTCGCTTATTTTCAATCCAAACTAGCTTTTTTCAAAACGATTCCTTTATAAAGTGTCACGGTAATGAAATAATAAATACAGTAAATCGCTAGGAAAAGTAACACGGGAACATAAAAATGATAATACGGGTTGATGAGAAGGAAAGAGAACATTTCCATGCCTAGCGCAACATGAATAAAGCCGATGATGCCTGGGAATAAGAAGATAAGAAACATTTCCTTGTAAATGGACTGTTTTAAGAGGCGCCGACGCACACCGATTTTTTCAAGCATTTCATAGCGGCGAATATCTTGAGTAGCGCCAGTCAAAATTTTAAACATTAGACAGCTCGCCATCATTGTAAGGAAAGCGAAACCGAGGAAGAAGCCCATAAACACTGTTCCACTCGCAAACGAGTTGTACATTTTATAAGAGCTATATTTGCTGCTTGTAATCTCTTTTCCGTAGCGAGCACTCTCCAATTCGTCCATTTTCTTTAATTCATCGAGATGCGAAACAAAGTTCGTTGTTTTTCCAAAATAAACTGTGCCAAGGTCGCCGTCCACATTAGAAAAATCAGCGGCAGACACGATTTTGAAAGTTTGATTCTGCGTTTCAGTTTGCGGGAAAGCTAAAGATAAGGCAGTGTCCCAAGCGTTTTGAGTCGCTTCCGAGTATTCTTTTAAACGCTTCGTTTCACTTTCACCATCTAGCGAATAGTTTTGTGCTAAAATTGGTTTTTTATTAAGTTCGCTGACATTGAAATAGACAGTATCGTTTTTTTGTTTATAAGCATATGTGGTTTTTTCTTTGAAATCGATTTCTTTCATGACAGCTTTCTCTGCCGGAGTTGGATTGACGATTTTTAAATCATACGCATCCATTCGGTCAGCGAGTAGCGGCCCATTATTTTGAAAGGCGAATCCAACTGAGATGGCGCCCACGCCAAGCGCGATAAGCATTGCTACGGTTGCTAAAACGCGTGTTAGTTGGCTTACACGGAAATTTAACTGCGCATACGTAAATGAGTTCAGTCGTTTGCTTTTTAAAATTTGTTTTTCGCGGCGTTTTTGAATAATTAATGGCAGGAAGGTTGCGAAAAACAAATAAGTGCCTAATGTAATGGTAAATAGTGCCACTATAATTCCGATATATTGCGTTTGCTTAATATCTATCATGCAGTAGTAACCAATTGCGAGTAGGATAATCGAAATGATAGCTTTTAAAACGATGGCTTTTTTACGGATAATAATTTTTTCTGATTTGGCATCGCCGTGGACTAAATCTAAAACGGTCACTTTTGAAATTTGAATCAAATTTGCAAATGCCGACAAAATAAAGAGGGCGGCAAAAAAGACACAAGTGACAATGAGCGACGGGAGATAAAATGGTGCATACGTGCTCGAATGAAATTCTAGTTGTTTCATCAAAGCTTGACCAATTAGGGCGGCAAGGCCTGTACCTAGCGCCGTTCCAATCAGTAAGGAAATGATGCCGATGAACATCGTTTCAATGAACATAATCAGTGAAATTTTACGTTTTTTAGCGCCAAGTGTCATGTACATGCCGAATTCTTTTTGGCGTAAGGAAAACAAAAATGAGTTTGCGTAAAGCACGTAGGCAATTGTGATGATGGCGAGCAAAACGGATCCCGCCTGGAAAACAAAACTGACGGCATTAATCATCGCGTTTTCTTGAATAAAGGCTTTATTTAAGGCAAGTGTTTCAAACATGTAAAAAATGGAAATGGACATAATTAAACCGAGTAAAAGTACAGCATAGTCTTTCGCTCGACTACGCATGCTCGATAAGGCGAGCTTAAATATCATCACTGTCACCCCGATTTTGTCCGAAAGTTGCGAGCACGTCTAGTATTTCTTTATAGAAGTCACTTCGGCTACCTGCGCGATTTAACTCTTTGTAAAGCACGCCATCTTGAATGAACAAGATGCGTTCGCAAAAACTAGCGCTTTGTGGGTCATGGGTGACCATTAAAATGGAAACATCTTGTTCCTCATTTAATTCCGTCATTGTTTCGAGTAAGCTTAAAGCATTTTTAGAATCTAGCGCACCTGTTGGCTCATCGCCTAACAAAATCGCTGGTTCATGCACAAGAGCGCGAGCGGCTGCGGTACGTTGTTTTTGACCACCGGATACTTCAGCAGGATATTTGTGTAAAATATCAGAGATGCCAAGCTGGCGGGCAACAATTTGTACGCGCTCACGGATTTTTTTCGGTTTTACGTCTTGCAAAGAGAGGGGAAGTGCAATGTTTTCATAGAGCGTTAAATTTTCAAGTAAGTTGAAATCCTGAAAAATAAATCCGAGTGATTGAGCACGAAAATCGGATAATTGGTCGTTTTTCATTTGGGTAATATCGACTCCAGCAATTTCGACTTTCCCATTTGTTGGGCGGTCTAGTGTGGAGAGGACGTTCAGAAGGGTTGTTTTGCCTGAACCAGATGGCCCCATGATACCTATAAACTCCCCTTTTCTCATCGAAAAAGAAATATCTTTTAATGCGATGGATTGATTTTGATTTTTTTTACCGTAGATTTTTTCAATATGTTCTACATGTACGACATTGTTTGTCATGAAAAATTCCTCCTAATAGCTTGTCTATATTAGTATCATAAGGCAATTGTGCGATTGGAACATTCGAACGAGGTGACAAAAGTAGATTATTTTACTTACATTTTTGTCATTTTCGGCAGCAAGTTTGTGAACGTGTCAGAAAACTGCGCTAAATTAGAGATTTTAAAATGTTAAAAGCTGTTTTTCTCATTCTACAGACTGATTTTTCACAAATAAATCAAATGAGGGTTGAAAAAGATTTTATTATCGAGTAGAATAAGTGTTCGTCTTATTCTTTTTCAGGGAGGTTTACAATGAAGATTTTATTTCAACATTTGAAGAAATATCGAATGCAGACGATTTTATCCACGCTGTTTGTGGCCATTATGGTAGCGTCACAACTCTGGCAGCCTAAATTATTGCAACAAGTGCTCGATGCAATTATGGAAGACAAAATGGATGAAATAACGTCAATCGGTATTGTTCTTGTGGCAGTTGCTATCGTTGGTTTAATCGCAGGTATTTTAAACACGGTTTTATCAGCAAAAATTGCCCAAGGCGTGGGGGCTGACATCCGAGAGAGTAGCTTTCGAAAAGTTCAAACATTTTCATTTAGCAATATCGAACGTTTTTCGACTGGTAATTTAGTTGTCAGACAAACCAATGATATTACACAAGTTCAAAATTTAGTGATGATGTCACTTCAATCTTTAACGCGTATTCCGATCATGTTTATCGGAAGTTTTATCTTGGCGTTAGTGACATTACCTGCACTTTGGTGGGTTATTATTTTACTTGTTGTGCTCGTAGTATTAATCGTTATGATTACATTCGGGGCAATGGGGAAACATTTTGCAAAAATCCAAGCTTTCCTAGATAAGGTGAACGCAATTGCTAAGGAAAACTTAGCGGGGATGCGTGTGGTCAAAAGTTTTGTCCAAGAAGATAACGAACTTAAAAGATTTTCAGATACGAGTGATAAGCTAACAAGGCATACAATTATTGTAGGAACACTGTTTTCTGTTATGATTCCAGCGTTTATGCTCGTTTCGAACTTGGCAGTCGTTGTTTCGATTTATTTTGTTGGGGATATGGTAAAAGACGACCCAACTGTAATCGGGGCAATTGCTTCATTTATGAACTACTTAATGCAAATTATGATGGCAATCATTATCGGAGGTATGCTTACGATGATGGCTTCTCGTGCATTCATTTCGCTTGGACGTATTAGTGAAGTTTTAAATACAGATGCAGATATTAAATATGATGAAGATGCGTCAGATGAAGACTTATCTGGTAGTGTCGAATTTAAAAATGTAAGTTTCCGTTACGAAGGAGATGACCAAAACGCGTTAAGCGATATTTCCTTTAAGGCGGCTCCTGGCGAGATGGTCGGGATTGTTGGGGCTACTGGTGCTGGTAAATCGACGCTTGCGCAGCTAATTCCACGACTTTATGACCCATCTGAAGGAGAGATTTTAATCGGTGGAAAGAACTTAGTACATGTGAATAAAAATACGCTACGCAAAACGGTTTCGTTAGTGTTGCAACGTGCGATTTTATTCTCAGGTACGATTTCTGACAACCTGCGCCATGGTAAAAAAGATGCGAATGACAATGATATGGAAAAAGCGACATCAATTGCACAGGCGAAAGAGTTCATTGAACGTCAAGATAAAATTTATGAAGCGATTGTGGAAGAACGCGGGAATAACTTTTCTGGCGGACAAAAACAACGCTTATCGATTTCACGCGGTGTTATCGGAGATCCGAAAATCTTGATTTTAGATGACAGTACGAGTGCGCTCGATGCTCGCTCCGAAAAACTCGTGAAAGAGGCGCTTAACAAAGAGCTTGATGATACAACGACATTTATTATTGCACAAAAGATTTCTTCTGTTATTCATGCGGATAAAATCTTAGTTTTAGATGGGGGTAAACTTGTTTCGGTTGGTTCGCACAAAGAATTGCTTGAGATAAGCCCGATTTATCAAGAAATCTATGAAACTCAAAAAGGAAAGGATGCGTGGGGAAATGAGTGAGTTTAAACAAATTACAAAATTCTTCTGGCACTATCTTCGCGCGTATAAATTACAACTTTCTGTTATCATCCTAGCGGTTATTGGTGCAACTTATTTGCAAGTTAAGGCGCCGCAATTTATTGGTGATGCGATTCAAGAGCTTGCCAATTATGCTGTAAAACTATTTACTACGGGTGTTGATGATAAATCAGAGTTCCATCATATTTTATGGATGCTACTTCTGTTTTATGTGTTAACTTCTGTAGCGACATTTATTCAAAGCATTATTATGACTGGTGTTTCTGGTAAGGCAACGAACCGGATGCGTATTGGTTTGTTCCGCAAAATGGAAAAACTTTCGATTCGCTTTTTCGACCGTCATAATGATGGGGAGATGCTAAGCCGTTTTACAAGTGATATGGATAACATCTCAAATACGCTTAATCAGGCGATCGTTCAAGTTTTATCTAACCTGGCCTTAATGATCGGCGTTATCATTATGATGTTCAATCAAAACGTTGAGTTGGCGCTTGTGACGCTAATTGCTTCACCGTTTGCGATTATCATTGCGGCGATTATTATTCGCAAGGCGCGTAGATATGTGGACTTACAACAAGATAGTTTGGGGCATCTAAACGCCTATATCGATGAAAAAATTTCTGGTCAAAAAGTGATTATCACAAATGGCCTCGAAGAAGAAACGATTGAAGGTTTTGTGAAGCACAACAATACGGTTAAAAATGCAACATATAAAGGACAAGTCTATTCAGGCTTACTTTTCCCCGTGATGCAAGGTATTTCGCTTTTAAATACGGCGATTGTCATCTTCTTCGGTGGATATTTAGCTTTAAACGGTAGCCTTGAACGTTCTGTTGCACTTGGTTTAATCGTAATGTTCGTGCAGTATTCGCAACAGTTTTATATGCCACTTACGCAGATTTCCTCGCAGTATAGCATGTTACAACTTGCAATTACTGGGGCGCGTCGTGTGAGTGAAGTATTCAATGAAAAAGATGAGTTTGAGCGTCCAAATGTGAGCAAAATTGATGGTATCAATACACAAGTTGCGCTTAAAAACGTGAACTTTGGTTATGATCCAGAAAAACCGGTTCTAAAAAATGTCAACATTACGCTTGATAAAGGCAAAATGGTGGCAGTTGTTGGGCCAACTGGTTCGGGTAAAACAACTATCATGAACTTGCTAAATCGCTTTTATAATGTGGATAGCGGCGAGATTGAATTTGATGGTAAAGATATTCGCGACATTGAGCTGAAATCACTCAGAAAACAAGTCGGAATCGTCTTGCAAGACTCTGTTCTGTTTAGCGGTACGATTCACGAAAACATTTCTTTTGGAAAACCGGAAGCACACCGCGATGATGTGGTATCGGCTGCGAAACAAGCCAATATTCACGATTTTATTATGACACTTGAAAAAGGTTATGATACGGAAATTAGTGATGAAAACAACATCTTTAGTGTTGGTCAGAAACAATTAATCAGCATTGCCCGAACGATTTTAACAAACCCAAGCTTGCTTATTTTGGATGAGGCGACAAGTAACGTTGATACGGTTACGGAGAGCAAAATTCAAAAGGCGATGGACAATGTTATTTCCGGTCGGACGAGTTTTGTTATCGCACACAGGCTGAAAACCATTTTAGACGCCGATCATATTGTTGTCTTGCACCAAGGTGAAGTCATTGAGGAAGGTACGCATGAAGGTTTACTGCAACAAAAAGGCTTCTACGCGGAACTTTATCATAATCAATTTGTATTGGAATAAAATGTTAGAGAGAGGCTGGGATTATGTCCTGGCCTCTTTTCATGTATAATGGAACAAAATAATGGGTGAAGGAGCTTGCAATGAAAAAATTTGGTTGGCTAGTTATACTGCTTTTTTTAGCGGGCTGCGGAAATGCGGAACCTGCGGATACATATGTGATGCTTGACGGGGTGATTAGTCGGGCTCATACGGGGGAAAATACGGGTGTTTTTGTGCGCGACTTATCTTCTCTTGATACCGATTTGCAAGGTGAAACGGAGCTTCATGCGATTAGTAAAATTGAAAATGAGAAGGACGGACGGGCGCTGAACGTGGCGTCGCTTGATGTGGAGGACCGTGTCCAAGTCTATTTGAAGGCGGATTTTAAAACGAAAGAAAAAGCAGTTCGGGAAATTGCTTATAAAGATATTATTAAAATTGTGAAGGAATAGTGGCATTAAATGATGTGTGCTTCAGTTGTGGAAACTACACTTTTAGAAACACTTGTTTTTGGAATTGCGGGAACAGCAAGGGGTGCGGTTCATGTAGTTACAGAAGCTGAGGCATATAGCTAATCTGTAAATATAATAAGAAACTGGTTTAAATGTGGCTAAAATGTGAAACTTTCCGAAAATAGGTTTCAATCCCTCCTTTTTCGAGTAAAATAAAAGTGATAAAGGCAGCGATTGGAGGAAGGACATATGGAAAAGCTAAATATTGAGCCAGCTTCTGTAGATGATATTAAACAAGTTGAAGAGCTTTTTATGGAACTAGAGGATTTAATTAAAGATTGCAACAATCTCGATGCGTTTGAAAAATTGGTCCGAATAGAATTGAAATTAGAAGAGTATCGGCTTAAACAAACACTGGCTGGTCAAGCAATCGAATCTGCGTATGCGGTAAAGCTAGAAAGTTTATTACGCAATGCTTAGATTGTGCCAGTAACTGGCATTTTTCAAAGTCCTTGCTCGCTTCCCCGCACGGTCTGGCAAATAATGCCTTTCCTGTTTTCAATGCTGTTCTTGACCATGTGTGCGATGATACGTTTGTAGTGTGTAAGATTAGAAACAGACTTCCTACTGGGGGTCTGTTTTTTTATGGCGTTAGCGATGTTAAATTGATAGAATGAAAGAAAGATTAAAGTTCGTGATGGAGGAAAGAAGATGCGTCTAGATAAATTGCTTGCACATGCTGGTTTTGGGACAAGGAAAATTGTGAAAAATGTTTTAAAAAAAGAGGAAGTACTTGTGGACGGAAAACGGGTACGTGATGGGGCTTTTCAAGTTGTGTCAGCGAAAAATATTGTGACGGTCAATGGAGAGGCTGTTATGTATGCGGAAAAGCTTTATTATATGTTGAATAAACCGCAGGGCGTTTTAAGTGCAACGGAAGACAAGGCGAGTAAGACGGTTATTGATTTGCTGGCAGAAAATGATAAGCGGCAAGGATTGTTCCCGGTTGGACGGCTGGATAAAGATACGGAAGGCTTGCTGATTTTAACGACAGATGGGCAGATGGCGCATGAGCTTCTTTCGCCCAAAAAACATGTTGCTAAGGTTTATTTTGCGCGCACAGAAGGTGTTGTAACGGCAGAAGATGCGGCAGTATTTAAAACGGGCGTCACTTTCTTGGATGGCTATCAAGCAATGCCTGCAAGTCTTGAAATTATCCGCGTACACGGCGGCCAGTCAGACGTTCGGGTGACCATTTATGAAGGGAAATTTCATCAAGTGAAAAAAATGTTTGAAGCAGTTGGGAAAAAAGTGGTGTATTTAAAGCGAGAAAAAATGGGCGATTTAACGCTTGATGAACAGCTTGCGCTTGGTGCCTATCGCCCTCTTTCAGATGCTGAACTGGCGTTACTTCGCGGTATCTAGTTGGTGCTGTGCTTTTAAAATGAGGAAGAGCTGTTCGGCCATATAGTCCGCGCTTTCTTGAAAATGATTTTCTGTCCAATAAACGATGATGCCAAAAATGGCGTGCGCCTGATAACTTGTGAGGACTTGCGGATTGATGTTGGCTAAGTTGGATTTAGTGGCATCGCGCAAAACTAAGTCTTGAATAACATGACAGACACGATTTTGAAAGCCGGGACCTATTTTTGATGAGATGACATGGCTATAAAATAATTGATTTCTATATACGTGATCAAAAATTTTAATCATGTGCGGCTGTAAATTTCTAGTGGAAAAAGCTTTATTTTGTTTATAAGGGTCGTCATAAGCGGTGCGCAAATCGTTTAAAACAGACTCTGTTAATTCGTGTAGCAAATCCTCCTTTTCACCATAGTGCTTGTAAAAGGTAGAGCGATTGACGTCGGCTTCTTGGACGAGCTCGGTGATGGTAATTTGCTGAACATTTTTTGTTTTTAGTAATTCTAAGAAGGCACGATAAAAGGCATTTTTCGTTTTTTGGATACGTCTATCCATTTTTATCCCTCCAATGTTTACTTATTCAACATATATCAGAAAAATGGTGCTTAAGCAACGATAATGACTCTCGTTACTGATTGAATCCGCTTTCAATGGGTTGTATACTTGAGTGGAGAGCTAGAAACTTTAGCTGGAAAGCAATCAAGGAGGTAATAGTAATGGGGAAATTAAAAGGAAAAGTTGCTGTCATCACTGGGGCTGCGTCAGGCATGGGGAAACAAATTGCGCTGCTTTATGCAAAAGAAGGGGCGAAAATCGTTGTGGCAGATTTGAATTTGGAGAATGCGCAAGCGACGGTTGACGAAATTGTGGCGAGTGGTGGTGAAGGGCTAGCGGTTGTGGCAAATGTCATGAAACAAGCAGATGTTGATGGCATGATTGATGCAGCAGTTGATAAATACGGCAAGCTTGATATTTTGGTAAATAATGCGGGAATCATGGATAATTTTGTGCCCGTTTCTGAAGTGACGGATGACCTCTGGGAGCGTGTTTTATCTATTAATACAACGGGGGTAATGCGGGCGGCTCGAAAGGCTATTCCGTTATTTGAAGAAAATGGTGGCGGTGTTATTGTGAATATTGCATCAGCAGGCGGATTGTTCGGTTCGAGGGCAGGAGCGGCCTATACGGCGTCTAAACATGCTGTTGTTGGTTTAACTAAAAATATTGGTTTCCAATATGCAAATAAAAATATTCGCTGTAATGCTATCGCACCTGGAGCGGTGAATACAAATATTGGGACTTCCATTTATGACCCGAGTGCTTTTGGTCAAGAACGAGCAATGGCGGGAATGAACATTAACCCTCGTGTAGGTGAGGCCTCTGAAATTGCGAAGGTCGCTTTATTCCTTGGGTCAGATGATTCAAGTTTTGTAAATGGTACAATTATAACGGCGGATGCTGGGTGGACGGCTTACTAGAATGGTTTAAAAAGAGAAGAATTTTTCTTCTCTTTTTTTTTATGTGAACAAATTGTGATAGTTTGTTTAAATAGGTTCTCCATTACGGAAAATTGTAAAGGTTATTGGTTTTGTAAGGGGGACATTGATAATTTGGCGATACTGAGAAAATGTGACAAAAATGAGAACGTTTTCTTTAGAAAAAGATAGAAAAATCCGTCATAGAATATCTACAGACAATCTGGTTTGGCCTCGGTATGCTAGAGAATGAACCTAGTGTCAGGTTCAAACTTAATTTAAAGGAGGAGAATTATGAAGAATAAATTGAAGTTAGGTGTGTTTTTGGGTGTAGTTAGTGTGTGTTTAACAGCAGGATTTACATTAAATGCAGATGCTCATGGGTATATTTCAAAACCTGAAAGTAGAGCATATTTAGCTAATAAAGGGCTAAATGTCAACGTTGGAGCTGTTCAATATGAACCGCAAAGCGTTGAAGGTCCGAAAGGTTTTCCAAGTAGAGGACCTGTAGATGGTACTATTGCTGGGGCAGGGAAATATGCACCTTTAGATGAGCAAACTGCATCACGATGGCATAAAGTAAATCTTAATCCTGGACCGACTGTGGTGGAGTGGACACTAACTGCGCCGCATCCAACATCTAGCTGGGATTATTATATTACGAAAAAGGGCTGGAATCCGAATATGCCTTTAGTTCGAAGTGAACTGGAATTAATTAAACATATTGATGGCGGGAATTTGAAGCCTGAAAAAGTAGTTCGTCAACAGATTGATATTCCATCAGATCGTTCTGGTTACTATGTCATTTTAGGTGTCTGGAGTATTGCAGATACTGGCAATGCGTTTTATCAAGTGATTGATGCGAATATTAGTGGCGATGCTAAACCAAGCAGCGATTCAGAAGCGCCAACTCAACCAACTCAGTTGAAACGAACCATGGCAACAGCAAATAGTATTGCTTTTAGTTGGAAAGCGTCAACGGATAATGTTGGTGTGGCGAAATATACGGTTTATCGCAATGGCGTAAAAGTTGGTGAAACGGCTGGAACTTCTTATACAGATAAAAATTTACAAAGTGAAAAAGCTTACACCTATACGGTTGTTGCAGAAGATTTTTCTGGTAATAAATCAACGGTCAGCCAACCATTAACGCTAAGTACTACTCAAGTACCAGCAGTAGATACTGTCGCGCCAACTGCACCAGCTAATCTTCATGTCATGGGACAAAAAGAATCGAGTGTTTCACTCATGTGGAATGCGGCATCAGATAATGTAAGAGTCTCACAATATGAAGTTTACCGAAATGGGAAAAAAGTCAAAACAACAGCTTCAACGATGTTTGAGGATGTTAACTTAGTAAAAGGAACTTACGATTATATCGTTTATGCGGTTGATGCAGCAGGGAATCGTTCGAAAGCAAGCAATGGGATTTCAGTAAATGTGATTGGTGGAGGAGAAATAATTCCGCCCGTGCCAGTAGTTGGAGATGACGTGTGGCAAGCGAACAAGATTTATTTTGAAAATGATGTCGTCAACTATAATGGCAAAACATATCGCGCAAAATGGTGGACGAGAGCGAACAATCCAGAGTATAACAGCGTTTGGCAATTAGTTAGCGATCATGTTCAAGT
The DNA here is from genome assembly GCF_900186185.1 of Listeria sp. ILCC797. Taxonomy (NCBI): domain Bacteria; kingdom Bacillati; phylum Bacillota; class Bacilli; order Caryophanales; family Listeriaceae; genus Listeria; species Listeria sp. ILCC797. Next base: position 29,679 of record NZ_FYBS01000015.1, on the reverse strand, counting down.
GTGGAATGCACAAAAAGCTTATACAGCTGGAGAAAGAGTTAGCTACAACGGGAAGATTTATCAAGCCAAGTGGTGGGTAAGAGGTCAGAGCCCAGATCTTGGTGGTGCCTGGGAATAATCAACAAGAATGCCCTGAGCATATCCTCAGCCCCCCGAGGAATGCTCAGGCTTTTTTACGAAAAAGTTGAAAGTTTTTTTAAGCGTTCGCAGTCCAAAACAATGCCAGTTTCATCACTTTTCAGTATAAGCTTTTGCTTACTTAAACGCTTAAAAATATTTTCAATATGGTGCGTAGAACATTTTAAAGGATTCGCCACCATGTTTTCGTCAAAAAGAGGAAGTGTGACGTACTGCTGTTTAAGATCTTGCCTTGTTAAAATAATAAATTCCATAAGTAAATCAATCACTCTTTGTTTTAAAGGGGATTTTTTCTCTTGATAATTGAAAGTGAGAAACTTATAGCGTACAATCAGTTCCTCAATGATGAAATGAAAGAGTGCCGGGTGTGTGTACATATATTGCAAAAAGAAATATTTTTGAATTTCAAATGCCTGACCGTCTGTTAAAGCGATGGCCCGGTAATTGGCAGTATCCTCATATTTCCTGTTTGAAAAACAATGTTCGATGCCGAAAACAGCACCTACGGCTATTAAAGTTTCAAATTCCCAACTGTGTTTTCGACTTACTTCGACTTTAGCAATTCCTTCTGTTAAAACTAAAAGTGTGTCAGGACGGTTAAGGTTTTGGCTGATATCCAAGTGTGGTGAAAAAGAAACTTCTTCCAATTTATTCCCGTGACCTTCATTCAGCAGTGAAGCAATTAAATCTAAAGGAGGCATTGGATTTACACCTCTTTTGAGAGGCAAGTTATTTTTGATAATTGTTGCAATTTTTGATAGTTTGTAATGTGGAAAGCTTCTTCCGTCTCAAGCAAAATCTGTTTTTCAGTGAGTTCATGAAGCACCTCTTGTATCGTTATTAAAGAGGCTTTTAAATAGGTGCTAAGCATTTCAGCACTAATAGGGTAGGGGAAAAGCACCGCGTTTTGTTCAACGGTTGCTTCAGATAAGATAATAAACTCGAGAAGTAAATCGGCCATTCGCTGGCGTAGCATGGCTTTTTTTTCGCGACAGTTAAAAGAAGTGTAGATATATCGCAACGAAAGCTTTTCATATAAGGCGGAAAAAATTTGTGGATTTGCATAAAAATGATTGATGAAGTATTCCTTTTCGATGACAAGGAATTCACCGTCTGTGGCACCAATTAATTTGAATTTCGAGGGTAAGAGGTTGGCTGTCTGGGGGGTTAAGAGGTTATCTATACCGGCGCAATCATTTGGAACTAGAAAAGTATTAAATTTCCATTTTCCTTTATGATGAATCTCTAAAATGGCCATTCCTTTTGTTATAAAAATAATATAGTCTCGCATGCAGGATTTTTCGTTACAGTAGGCAACTTCTTCGGGGACAAATACAACTTTTTTTGTATATTCTTTGGCTAGCTGGACGTCAGTTGTAAGGAATTGGTAGATGGTTTTCATAAGAAATGACTCCTCACTATAAATTGTACACTGGATACAAAATGGCTCTGTTACAGCATTTGTTGTCTGTTTGCGGTGATTATAGCATACTTTTTTAGGTGAGAAAAGTTCATTTTGATGTTGAATTGTGTCAAGAATTTGTCGTTTTAGTGAAAAAAGGCATTTTCCATAAACCGGAAAATACCTCAGACTGATTTTATGCGGTGAATTTTGTTTAGCATAAAGTTACAATCTGAGGTTTCCGCTTTAACAGTCGTTATTTTTTTAAATCTTCAATAGAGTTAATGTCTTTCATATACGTTGGGACAGCCAGACCAACTTTGGCGCCCTTCAAATTGACACCTAAATCTTCAATATCTGATTTGTAGTCTTTATAGTAAATGCCAGCTGTGTTTGGTAACCAGGCGGCGACCATGCCATCAGCGGCGCCAGTTGCAACAGATGCCCACATAGGTTGGATTTCCATAGCTTGAATAGTTGGCTTATAGCCGATGCTACGTAAAACCTCGGCGACGACATTGGTGGAGGCAATTTCGGAATCCCAAGCGACATACGTTAGCTTGATGTCATCACCGCTTACTTTTGGAACGCCGTCTGTCCATTCGGCCACTTTATCGGGATTGTTTTTCACCCATTTTTTAGCAGCCTTTTCGGGATCAGCGCCATCATTCACTTCAAGCATGACGTCGGACATTTCCTCAGGCGTCCAATTAAACTTATCTAAAACCGCGTAGGCAGAAGGTTTTTCCTTCTTCAAACCTTTACGGACAATTGTATGAATATCTTCCGCATCACCAAAAACATTTTTTGGATCTTCTAAAAATTTAAGGTCAAATTTTGTGAACATCCAGTGTGGCGTCCAGCCGGTCACAACGATTGGCCGTTTATCTTTAATGGCTTTTTCGAGTGTGGATGTCATGGCAGCGGTGGAGCTCGTTTGCAGTTGCCAGTTATAATCGTCTAGGTTGTACGCTTTAATTGCGTTTTGCGTGGAAAGCATAATTCCTGCGCCGGCATCAATTCCCGTAATCGTATAGTTAATTTGCTCGCCGAGGGGTTTTGAAGCATCATAAGGCGCAAGTTCTGTCCCACAAGAAGCTAAAAGGAGCGAAAGGATACTAAGCAATGTCACGAGTCTTAATTTTTTCCACATAGTAGCCCTCCTTAGTTTTCAATTTTTGATTTTTTATTAAAGCTTTGCGTCAGACGGTCGAGAATGATGGCTACGATGACGATTGCGATTCCGGCAACGAAACCACCTCCAGCGTCATTACGTCCAACAGCGAAGTAGACACGCGTTCCTAGCCCCATTGCGCCAATCATGGAGGCGATGACGACCATTGATAATGCGAGCATGATACTTTGGTTGATGCCTGCCATCATGGTTGATTTGGCCATCGGTAGCTCTACTTTAAATAGTTTTTGGAAACCAGTTGAGCCGAACGAATCGGCAGCTTCTACGAGTTCAGTCGACACTTGGCGAATCCCAAGGTTTGTCATGCGCACAGTAGGAGGCATGGCGAAAATAACGGATGCGACGACGCCAGGCACCATACCGATGCCGAAAAAGGCAACAGCTGGAATTAAGTAAACGAACGCCGGCATCGTTTGCATGAAGTCGAGCACTGGCTTGAAAAATGCTTCAGCAACGTTGCTTTTAGACATCCAAATCCCTAGTGGAACCCCAATAACAAGAGCGATTAAGCTACTGGTTAAAACGAGGGTTAGCGTCTGTGTCATGTCTCGCCAAAAATCAAGGTTCCAAATGAGCAGCAATCCGACTAATTCGAAAGTCATAAGCCCCCATTTCTTACCTTTTCGGTTTAGCCAATAGGTTAAAGCGAGAACTAAAATAATAAAAATGTATGGTGGCAGCAAGTCGAAAACCCACTGAAAAGCGTCAACAATTCCGCCGATAATATTTGTGATAACGTTAAAAAATCCTTCAAATTGCGTTAAGCTATCAACAAGACTGTCAATCCAGCTTGCGAGTGGAATTGTAGGAATGTTAGGCATTAGCGTTCACCTCATTTCCAGAAAGTGCGGCTAGAACGGAGCCGCGAATAATAATGCCTTTGAGTCGCCCATTTTCAGTTACAGCGACTGGAATCGATGTCGTGGAAATTAAATCCATTAAATCGTTTAATGGTGTGTCTGGATCGGTGGTTGGCACGTCAGTTTGAATAACGGATTCAAGCGAAGAGATGTTTTCCTTCACAAGTTTTGAAACGTCCGTTGCATGGGCAATGCCGACTAGTTCCCGTCCTTTTTTCACGACAAAAATACTTGAAGTGCCAGTTTCACGCATTCTTTGCAGCGCAACACGTGGCCCGTCTTTTTCAACGTGAACGATTTCAGGACGTATCATGACGTGGCTTGCGGTATAAACTTTCGAACGGTCAACGTCTTCGATGAATTTCTCAACATATGTATTTGCAGGATGTGCGAGAATTTCTTCAGGAGTACCCGTTTGAACGACCGAGCCGTCGCGCATAATCATAATATGATCGCCGATTCGCAAAGCTTCATCTAAATCATGCGTAATAAAAATAATCGTTTTTTGCATCGTGTCTTGTAAATCTAGTAATTGGTCTTGCATATCTTTTCGGTTAAGTGGATCGAGTGCGGAAAAAGCTTCGTCCATCAAAAGAATGTCAGGGTTGTTGGCAAGCGCTCTGGCTAACCCAACGCGTTGTTGCATTCCGCCAGAAAGTTGGGAAGGATACTGCGCGCCATAACCGGCTAAGCCAACTAATTCAAGTGCTTCTTGCGCTTGTTTAGCTCTATCATTTTTCGGAATTTTCTGTACTTCTAGGCCATACTCTACATTACTTTGAATGGTACGATTCGGAAATAGTCCGAAATTTTGAAAGACCATGCTCATACTTTTTCTACGAACTTTGCGCAGCTCTTTTTTATCAAGCTTGGATAAATCCTTTCCGTCCAACCAAATTTCACCACTGGTAGGTTCGATTAACCGGTTTAAAAGACGAACGAGTGTAGACTTGCCACTTCCGGAAAGTCCCATGATAACAAAGATTTCGCCTTCTTCGACTTGAAAAGATGCTTGATTAACACCGATCGTCGAACCAGTTTCTTTTAATATCTCTGTTTTTGATTTGCCTTCTGTAAGCAGTGTGGAAGCTTTCGAAGTTTTTTTACCAAAAATCTTCGTCAGATTCTTAACTTCAATTTTACTCAAAACTTAATTCTCCTCTCGTAGTTGATTGGTTTTATTTCACATAACAAAATAAAACTAACGTTTACCATTGTAACGAAGATTCGGGATAAAATCATCCTTTCGACTTGGGAAAGGGAAAATATTGGTGTTTCACTAGTGTATTCAATCCCATCATAGCAGGGGTTTTCAGAAAATGAAAAAAATCCGAAAAAAATTTCTTTCTCTTGAAATAAAGCGCTTTTATTGTTATTATAAACATGTGTTTAAAAAATAAACAAAAGTTTAGAAATGGAGGTGTTCTCCGTGGAAAACGAAAATCAAAAAATGAACGAAAAGGAAGAAATTATTTTTAATTCTATCCGCAAAAACCCATACATTTCACAACAAGAACTTGCGGACATTTTGGACCTTTCAAGACCGACTGTCGCTAACTTAATTTCTGGTCTGATTCGAAAAGGGCGCATTCTAGGCAAAGCATACATTTTAAACGAATCGAAGCAAATCATTTGTGTGGGCGGCGCGAACGTGGACCGTAAATTTTATATGAAAGAAAAGTCGCAGCTTGGGACGTCGAATCCAGTTCGGTCTTCGCAGAGCGCAGGCGGTGTCGCACGGAACATTGCTGAAAACCTAGGACGTCTCGGCAAAGAAGTGATATTACTTACGGCATGCGGCGCTGATGCTGACTGGGAAGCGATTGTTCGGGCGAGCGATACGTATATGAATTTAGATTACGTCACCGCCTTTCCAAGTATTTCAACGGGTTCTTATACGGCTGTTTTGGAAGGAAATGGGGATTTGCTTGTGGCGCTTGCTGACATGGAAGCGTACGAACATCTGACGCCAGATGCACTGCGCAAAAATGAAGCCCTGCTCGCGCGTTCCAGTGCGATTGTCGCCGATTTGAATTGCCCGAAAGAGTCGCTTGCCTATTTAGGTAACTTTGCGGAAACAAGTCAAGTGCCACTCGTCTTAGTTCCCGTATCCTCACCTAAAATGGCGCGTCTTCCAGAAGATTTGCATCAAGTTACTTGGTTAATCGCGAACCGTGATGAAACCGAAACGCATTTTGGAATGAAAATTGAAAACGATGAAGCTTGGCGTTTAGCTGTTCAGAAATGGCTAGATACAGGGATTCAAAACGTCGTTATCACAAATGGGAAACACGGTGCAATGGCAGGAAATCAAGCTGAAGGGATTATTCATGAACCAGCAATTGTGGCGCCTGTGATTCGCGATGTGACAGGCGCTGGGGACGCTTTTTGTTCCGCTGTCATTTACGCTTGGCTTGAAGGGAAGACGCTTCGTGAAACGGTTCTTGCCGGGAGTGTCAATGCGTATAAAACATTGCTATCGGAATTTACAGTACGGCAAAATTTGTCGACATCTGAACTACAAAAAGATTTGGAGGAAATCAAATGAAAAACTATTTATCATTTTCAGAAGAAGTGAAGGCAGCAAAATTAGCAGGAAAACCTATTGTGGCATTAGAATCGACCATTATTTCACACGGTATGCCATATCCGCAAAATGTTGAAATGGCGCGCGAAGTGGAAGAAATCATTCGTGAAAATGGTGCTGTACCTGCCACAATTGCAATTATGGATGGGCAAATTAAAATTGGGCTTTCAGATGCGGAGCTAGAACTTTTTGCAAAAAGTGATAATGTGGCAAAAGTTTCCCGTCGAGACATCGGCTATCTTGTTGCCACTAAACAATTGGGGGCGACAACTGTTGCAGCGACTATGATTTGTGCAGAACTTGCTGAAATCGCGATTTTTGTAACCGGCGGAATTGGCGGCGTTCACCGCGGTGCTGAAACGACGATGGATGTATCGGCTGATCTTGAAGAGTTAGCAAAAACGAATGTGGCAGTCATTTGTGCTGGCGCGAAATCGATTCTTGATCTAGGCTTAACAATGGAATATTTAGAAACAAAAGGGGTTCCAGTAATTGGATACGCAACGGACGTGCTACCAGCGTTCTATACGCGCACGAGCGAAATTGAACTAACTATCCGTGCCGATGAACCAAAAGTTATCGCAGAAAGCTTGAAAGCGAAGTGGGATTTGAAAATTGACGGCGGCGCAGTCATCGCTAATCCAATCCCAGAAGCGCACGCAATGCCTGCTGACGAAATTAACGCAGTCATTCAAACGGCCTTGAAAGAGGCTCGGGAAAATGGCATTCACGGTAAGGACGTCACGCCATTCTTGCTCGCTAAAGTGAAAGAACTGACGGCTGGCAAAAGCCTCGAAGCCAACATCGAACTGGTGAAGCACAACGCTTTAATTGGTTCTCAAATTGCTGTCGCATATCAAAATCTGTAAAACTAAACGCTGTGGTTTCTTTAACTGAAATCATGGCGTTTTTTTGTTAAAATAAAAGTAGTGAAAAAAGGGGTGAAAAGCTTTGAAGATGGTGAGTGCATGTCTTGCGGGCATTCCTTGTCGTTACGACGGGGCGCATAAGGAAAATGAAACATTGAAAAAATTGGTGGAGAGTGGCGCTGCGATTTCGCTTTGTCCAGAAATGCTTGGTGGACTTCCCACGCCTAGAAATCCGGCTGAAATTGTGGGCGGAGACGGTAAGGACGTCTGGTCTGGTACGGCAAAAGTAGTGGATAATTTAGGTGCAGATGTGACGGAAATTTACAAAGAAGGTGCACGCAAAACGTTAGAGCAACTCCGCGAGCTTGGAATCGAGCAAATTATTTTGAAGGAAAAAAGTCCGTCTTGCGGTGCGTGTCAAATTTATGATGGCACATTTTCAGGGGAATTAAAAAAAGGTGTTGGTGTGACGGCGGCTTATTTGCAGCTCCACGGTTTGAGCGTCGTTTCTGATGAGCAATTTAGTAGTGAAAAGTGACGAAAGTTTTGATTTAAATTCTACAGATTGATATACTGATAGTGTTGGAAAAGAATACAATTTTGGAGTGAGGGTTTTAATTTTCACTACGAAAATTTGGGCTAAAGGGAGAGCGTTAATGATCAAGGGAAATGTAGAAGAACAGAGTAATAATGTGTTTTTAAATCAAGAAAAAGTCCAGTTTCAAAATTCAGAAGTGGTGTTTAATGGGAAGGACAACTTGCTGATTTTAGATGAGAATGTAACTTTGAGAAATTCAAAAATTATTTTTCATGGAGATCATTCGGTCGTATATATTAAAAAAACGCTTCAAAATCAAATTATGATAAATCTTAATATTCATGCAGGTTCTACAGTGTTTATCGACGAAGGAGCTTCTTTTAATGGCGTTTTAAATGCGATTATATCAGAACATCAAAATCTTATCGTTGGAAAAGATGCGATGTTTTCTTTTGGAAGTTGGATACGTACGTCTGATGTACACCCCATCTATCAAATTGAAAGCGGGGAGCGGTTAAACAGACCGGCATCCGTTTTAATAGGGGACCATGTATGGATTGGACAAGATGTTAAGTTGTTAAAAGGTGCTACAATTGGTTCTAGCAGCATTGTTGGTGCTAATGCAATTGTCACGTCTGTTGTGCCGAATAACGCTGTAGTAGCAGGAAATCCAGCTAGAGTCGTGAAAGAAAGTGTTTTTTGGGAAAGGCCTTCGATGCATCTCGTACATCCTAGCGAAAATGTCACGAAAGAAGTAGAAACGAATAAATTTATTTTTAGTGGACCTTCAACGCAAAGTGTATGGAAAGATTTAAGTCAGGCGCTGTCTAATAAGCGTAATTCTTTTGAAAAGAAAACGTTGATTGACAGCATAGATTCAAATTCCAAGCTTTGCTGTTACGTTGAAAAGAAAAATAAAGGCGTTTTCGGGAAATTTAAAAAATAAGAAAATCTGATCTAAGACATAATAAAAAACCACGAAGCTAAAAGGTTTCGTGGTTAAATTTTTGCATTAAGCGCGCTTTTCGAGCGGCGAACTCATTAATTCGCCACGGTTTAGGTGAGAGCGTAAGGATGCCTTCTTCTTCGAGTCTCCGCAAGTTAGTCGCCACATAGGCGCGCGCTAAATTGGCGTAGTTTCCTAAAATCTTTTGGGTGAAAAAATAGGGAATGAGGCACGCGCCGTCATCCTCCATTCGACCAAATTGAGCGCCAATGCGAATTAAAGCGGCTAGGATTTTTTGGTCGGAAGGTAGTTGCGCCTCGGCTTCCCGTAGCAAGATTGGCTGAACGATGCGATTCAATTGTGCAAAAGCAGAAAACTCTGAGTGGCGTTTAAAGCGGCTATGCGCGTAATCGCGCGGAAAACGGTGCACAGTCATTTCGCTAATGGCCGTATACGTAACGGGTGAAACCGCATCTGGTTCGATGTGGAGAAATCCGATGCCTTCCCCTTTCCCGCAAAAAGATAAAATGCTATCTTCTTTACATGTATTTTTGCTCATTGCGGCTACGCCTTCTGTCACTATGTAAAAATATGGGTGATTTTCGCCTTCAAGGAGGATATTCTCCCCGCGCTTGATGCTTAAGCGTAAATACGGAAGTTGTGCTGCATCCGCTTCATATAAAACCTCTGCAAGACTGGGCTTTTGCGCCTCTCTTGTCCCTTTTTCTAAAACCATAACCGAGTCCCCTTTTCTCAGTATTTGATTTTTATTATACGGGAGAAAAAGGGGATTTTGAATTATTTAGACTGTGTAGTGTTGAGCGTTTCCTTCGTGTTCGGCGTGTTGTCAGGAAGGAGTTTGCTTTTGATGAGCTGACGGCGAATTTTAAGTCCGATGTAGCCGGCTAAAACGGCTTTGATGATGCCTGGAATGATAAACGGGAATACGCCCGTGAAAAAAGCGGCGCCAAGCGTCATGCCTGCGCTAATTTGCAACCAAAACATGCCGAACAGGAGCGTCACAAAAGCTCCGAGAATATTGGCGATGGCGGCATTCAAATTGGTGTAGCCAAACTTGTCGAGCAGAAAGCCGGTCAAAAAGGCATTGCCGATGAAGCCAATAATAAATCCGCCGGTGACGCCTAGAATGATGCCAAGTCCAGCTGTCATTCCTTGGAAAACCGGGATGCCAAACGCGCCAAGTAGTATGTAGACGGTGACGGAAATTGTGGCATGGCGGGCACCTAGAATGGTGGCGGCAAGCCCAACTGCGAATGTTTGGCCGGTAAATGGAATGGGGCCAAGCGGAATAGCTATTTGAGCTAAAATCGCGATAATGACGGCAAAAAGCGCGTCTACGATTAGAAATTTTAATTTTGTATTAGGCAAATTGTTCACTCCTTAATGTTAACTTTTATTTTTAAAGGTTAACATTAAATGCGTTTTTTTTCAAGAAAAAAAGGGTATGGAAAGAGAAGCGAAATCTTAAAGGGGTGTTCAAAATGACTGTAAACGTTAGAAAGGCAAGGCTTGAAGATGCGGCAGCAATTCAGCAAATTGCAGAAAAATCTTGGCACGACACGTATGAAAATATTATTCCAGTTGATGTGCAAGATCATTTTTTAAATAAATTTTATAATTTGGAAACGCTTAAAAATCGAATTGGCGCTACGGCTTTTGCGGTCATTGAAAAAGAAGGGGATGTCATTGGCTTTGCGAATTTCGTGGAACTTGCCAAAGGCAAAAGCGAGCTTTCGGCGTTTTATTTGGATCCAGCTTTAAAACAAAAAGGCTTTGGTACGAGGCTCCTAGATGAGGGTATGAGCCTGTTTCATTTGCCACTTCCGATGTATGTGAATGTGGAGCGGGGAAATGACGCGGCGTATCATTTTTATTTGCGTAAAGGTTTCGTCGTGGAAGAAGAGTTTGACGATGATTTTTACGGCTATACGCTTGCGACGATTCGGCTTCATTTGACGCATCATGTGGAAGAGGACGAGTAATTTGTAAAATAAACAAGCATACATCTAGTAATCAGGCCATTTCTAAAAATGGATTTTACTGGATATATGCTTGTTTTTTATTTTCGGGCGATTTTCTTTTTAGTATACATCTGCACGGAATCGCGTTCGATTAACTCGGTTGCAATGGAGAGTTGGACGAATTCGCTTTCTGAATGACGAATACGCCAGTTCATGAGGTCGACGGCTTTCTCGCCCATTGCACTTAGGTTGGTACACATCGTTGTCAGTTTTGGATTGCTTAAAACCGTGAATTCGGTGTTATCAAAGCAAATAATAGAGAAGTCTTGTGGAATTGTATACCCTTTCGACTGCAAGTATGTATTTAAAATAAAGCCGAGACCTGAGTTAACGCAAAACCAGGCGGTTGGAAACTCATCCAACTGGTCTAACGTTTTATAGAGTGCAGTTTGTTCCTCTTTAATCCGCGTGATTGTAAAAGCAGGGTTAAGGGGGATTTCTGCGGTTTTGAGTGCCATTTTATAACCTTCGAAGCGCTCCGCATAGCTTGGAGAAAACTGGATATCTCCTAGAAAACCGATTTTTTCATGTTGTTTTTGGATAAGGTGTTCGACGGCGAGAAACGCGCCGTCTTTATTTTGCGTTAAAATTGCATCCGCTTTTAAGTGCGGGTGGTGATGGTCAATTAAGATGGTGGGATGTTTCAATTCTATGACTTTCAAACTATAGGCTGTATTGATGTGCGAAAGTAGAAAAACGCCCGACCACTCTTCGGTTTCAAGCTCAATTGGCAAGATGCCTTTTTCAGCTTCGATTTCTCCAATTGGGAAAATAAAAAGTTCAGCTTGTTCGATTAAAAGTTGATTTTTTATGCTCGCAATGATTTCCCCAAAAAAACTCTTTTGCGCCAACGCGAATGAACTTGCAAGCAAAGCATATCTCTTTTTAACGACCTCGCGCGCAATTTCTTTCTTATATTGGTAACCTAGTTCATCTGCCATTTTAAAAACAGCTAGTTTCGTTTTTTCACTTACCCCGTTTTTATTGCCGAGAGCCTGAGATACAGAATTTTTCGTAATGTTAAGACGATCAGCAATATCTTGCATCGTAATTTTTTTCATAAAAGCTCCTTCTTTTACGACATAATAATTCTATTATAGCCAGAAAATAGTTTTTTTGCAAAGGAGAATGTAATTTTATAAGTATTTTTATGAATAATTTTGATATGTGTTGAAATTTTATCGTTTTTATGCACTTTTATTAAGTTTTATTAGAAAAGTAATTGTTGACATTACAAAATTGTAATGCAATAATGTAATTGTTTATAAAACGCTTACAATTATTGAAGTAGGAGGAGTTAGTAATGAAATTCAAAAAGTTAGTTTATGCAGCACTTAGTGTCGTGGCAGCGGGCTCGATTTTAGCCGCTTGTGGATCAGGTGGAAGCGAAGCCAATGATGATGGAAAAACGAAAGTAACTTTTTGGGCAGCACCAAACCCTACCCAAGTGAAATTTTGGAAGGAAATGGCGACAGCTTATGAAAAAGAAAATCCTGATGTAAAAGTAGAAGTGACTCAAATGAAAGAAAGTCCGTCTTCTGAAGCGACTATCCAATCGGCTATCGCATCAAAAACGGCTCCAACCATTTCAGAAAACATCAACCGTAGTTTTGCGGCTCAATTAGCTGACAGTAAAGCGATTTTACCTGTTAACAAAGTGGCTGGTTATGACGATGTTGTGAAAGAAAGAAATATGACGGAAAGCATGAAAGCTTGGACATTCTCGGATAAAAATCAATACGTCTTACCTGTATACTCGAACCCAATTTTATTCGGTTGGCGTTTAGATACATTGAAAGAACTTGGCTATTCAGAGCCGCCAAAAACATATAGCGAAGCACTTGAAGTGGGGAAAAAACTAAAAGCAAAATATCCTGACCAAGTTTTATGGGCAAAAGGTGATTTGTCCGATCCGACTGCATGGATGCGTTGGTTCGACTTCTTCCCGCTTTATAACGCGGCATCGAACGGTAATGCTTTTGTAGAAAATAACAAACTTGTGGCCGATAAAACAGCAGGCGTAGGATTACTTGACTTCATGGGTACGCTAGCAAACGAAAAACTACTGTTGACTGGTGAAGTAACAGATCCTTTTGAAACTGGAACAAGTATTATGACGGATCTTGGACCTTGGACATTCCCGAACTGGGAGGAAAAATATCCTGACTTGAAATATGGTGAAAACTATACCGTTACAACACCTCTTGTGCCAGATAATATGAAAGATTCAACAGATGTTTCCACTTATTCAGATGCAAAAGGTATTGTGTTTTATGCAAGTGCAACAAAAGAAGAGCAAAAAGCAGCGATGGATTTCTTGAAATTCGTTTATAGTGACGACAAAAATGACTTGAAATTCCTTGAAACAACAAACCTAATTCCAGCACGTGACGATGCAACGGAAAACGAAACATTCCAAGCATTCTTTAAAGAAAATCCGCAATTAGAAGTATATGCAGCGAATGTTAAAAATGCGATTCCAGCGATGGATAACGCGGATTACAACGATATTCAACAAGTTATCGGAGAAGAAGCGTGGAATCCAGTTGTAAAAGGTGAGAAAAAAGGCGCGAAAGCTTGGAGCGATATGAGTAAGCAAATTAATAAGGTGCTTGAAGATGAAAAATAAAAATAATAAATTGGGCTGGTTTTTTACTAGCCCATACCTCATCTTTACCGCAATATTCTTTCTAATTCCGTTAGTGTGGGCCATCTGGCTCTCGCTAACGGATTGGAATATGATGAGCCCGGACATAAACTTTGTTGGGCTTGATAATTTTAAAAAGGCGCTTACGAGTTCATCTGTTCATGCAGCGTTTTTCGTCACATATAAATTCTTGATTGTGTTTGTTCCAATGGCGCTAATCTTATCAATGCTAGTTGCCGTCTTAGTGAATGGATTACCTCGGTTTAAAGGCCTCTATTTAGTTGCTTTTTTCCTGCCATATTTATCTTCTGGCGTTGTAACATCCCTAATTGTAAAAGGTTTGTTGTCTTATAACAGCCCGTTAAATGTCTTTTTAAGAAATAATCTTGGCTGGGATATTGACTGGCTAGGAACGCCGATGTCAGCGTTATTTATTATTTCATTAATGATTGCTTGGAAGATGTCGGGGTACTACGCGCTGATTTTAATTTCAGGGCTTGCGAGTATTAACGATGAAATTTATGAAGCAGCGGCAATGGACGGTTCCGGTCGGTTCCGCACGTTTTGGAAAGTCACCATACCGATGCTCTATCCAGCACTCTTTACAGTGCTTGTCCTAGCTGTTGGTGTGAGCTTTGGTATTTTTACAGAAGTTTACCAGTTAACAGGCGGTGGACCGAATTTTGCTACCAATACGTGGCAGATGGAAATTTACAACCAAGCGTTTATTAACTTGAAATCTGGCTATGCGTCAGCGATTTCGCTTATTGCGGCAGTTGTGACGTTTGCATCAATCGGCGTTATTAAAAAACTTTTAGAAAAATGGGGTGAACGAAATGGTTGGACGTAATAGAAAAAGCGGGAAGATTATTCGTTATATTTTAACGACGCTTCTTATGCTCATCATGGTATATCCATTCATTTACCTTGTGCTTAACTCGTTTGCCGCATGGGATCAAGTCGATAAAAAACTTATTCCGACAGAATTTTCCTTGCGTTCGTGGCAGTGGTTGTTTGGTGATGCAGTAACAGCGGCGCCAGCACCGTGGATTCATTCGTTCATTAACACCGTCATCGTATCTACTATCGCAACAGGACTCATGCTACTCTTCGGTTTGACGGTTGGCTATGCACTTGCAAAAGTCAATTTTCGGGGAAAAAACTTTGTTAATAATGCGATTCTCTTCCAAATGTTCTTTCCAGCGATTATTTTACTTATTCCACAGTTCTTAATGATTACAAATGTCGGTTTGCTCGATAGTTACGCTGGAATGATTATTCCGACTGCGCTTAGTTTGTGGGCCGTTTTCATGTACACAAACTTCTTTAAAGCTATTCCAGATGCGCTCATTGAGGCGGCGCGTTTAGACGGAGCAAGTGACTTGAAAATTCTCTTTAGAATTGTACTGCCAATGTCAAAATCTATCACAACCGTTATTTTCCTATTTTTATTCACGGATAGATGGACGAATTTACTTTGGGATTTGCTAGTTTCAAAAAGCGACTCAACCGTTACATTAAACGTGTTGATTTCCCAAATGTTTGGACCTTACGGGACGTATCCAGGACCAATGTATGCGGCTTCTGTTTTATTAACTGTTCCGCTTATTATTTTGTTCCTCTGCTTCTCGAAAAAATTCCAAGAAGGCATGCAATTTACATTGAAATAAAGTGAGGAAGACAATGCGTTGGTTTGAAAAAAGTGTGTTTTATGAGGTTTATATGAAGTCATTTTGTGACGGGAATGCGGACGGATTTGGTGATTTTATTGGTTTAAAAGAGCGACTTCCTTATTTGCGGGAGCTCGGTGTGACAGGACTTTGGCTCACGCCATTTTATCCTTCCATGCAAGTTGATAATGGCTACGATGTGTCCGATTATATGAATGTCGACCCGATTTACGGGACAATGGCAGACTTTCGCGATTTTATGACGGCGGCCAAACAAAATGGTATGGCGGTCATCATTGATATTGTTTTGAATCATACGGCGATTAATCATAGCTGGTTTAAAGCGCATCCGGAATACTATGTTTGGAAGGAGGCGCCAAACAATTGGGAGTCCTTCTTTGGTGGTTCTGCTTTTACGTATAGTGCCGAACAAAATGCGTATTATTATCATAGTTTTGCGAAAGAGCAGGTGGATTTAAATTGGACGAAGCCGGCTGTAATGCAAGAAGCGAAACAAATTTTGCAGTTTTGGTTAGAGGAAGGTGTAGCTGGGTTTAGGTTTGATGTGATTAACAATTTAACGGTAGACACAACGTTTCCAGATAACCCGTTTGACGAGTTAGGCGAAATGATTCATAAGTTTGACCGTAATCAGCCGGGTGTTCAGGCGGTTATAGCAGAACTAGCGAGCTTTTGTCGTGCTTGCAAGCCAGATGTGTTTTTGGTTGGTGAAATTAGTTCGGACGACTTGAACGAAATTGCGTCCTACAGTCGAAACGATTTGCTGGACGTTACATTTAATTTTAACTTCGGAAGCATTGAAAAATTGGCTGTAACGAAAATCTTTGATGAATTAGTGCGTATGGAAGAAGTGCTTCCTGAGCGGTTGCCAACGTTGTTTTTTGGGAGTCACGATATGGGGCGCTTGATGTCGCGCTTAGCGAATGAAAATAGAAGTGTGGCGAAGCTTTTGGCGTTCCTCATGCTGACGGCGCGGGGAATTCCGTTTATTTATAATGGCGAGGAAGTGGGCATGCGAAACCAAGTTTTTGGAGCCATTCACGAATTGCGAGATATTCAAGGGATGCAAGCTTATCATTTGGCGCTTCAAGACGGGGCGAGCGAGCAGTCTGCGCTAGAGGTGGCAAATCAAAAAACGCGCGATGTAGGGCGTGGTCCGATGCTGTTTGCAGACGGGAAGTCATTTTCGGAAGGGAAACCTTGGATTTTAGGAAGAAATGAAACCGATTTGGATAAATTGGAGATGTTCCGCTATTATAAACGTCTGCTGGAATTCCGAGGACAAGCGGGTTTTCAAACGGAAGCGTATAAAAAGCTTGTTTTGGAGGAAGACGCGATTCAATATGTGCGTGGGCGCTATTTATTTGTGGCAAACTTTGGCGAAACGGATTTTTCTATTAAAAAGAGTGGGAAATTGGCGTTCGGCGAAGCGATGCAAAGTGAAAATTATTTTATTGTAAGTCCGTTTAGCGGCGTAGTGATAGAGTTGGAGGCGTAAAATGCAAAGTGCACGTGAATTATTAGAAGTATCCAGAAAAACAAAAAAAGTTGGCGATAGCAAAAAAATCACATTTTTGGGTGTTGATGGATTTGATGTTTACAATATTACCGCGCCGTTTCAACTCGAAGGGCGCAAAATGATTGCTGGGAGGGTTGAAAAACGCGATAGTGAGGCGTCGTTCATTGCCTTTTTTGAAGAAATCGATTTGACGACGTACAAGCGGATTCAAGGCGCGACGGAGCTTGAACTTCAAGATCCATTTATGACATTTATTGATGGGGAACTCATTTTAGGCGGCGTTGAAACATTTCCAAGTCCTGAAGATGCCACAAAACTGAGCTGGCGCACGAATTTTTATAGCGTAAAGGCTTTAAATGAAATGACTTTGTTTTTCTCAGGACCAAATGGCATGAAAGACTTGCGCTTGAAACAGCTTCATAATGGTGAAATTATGGTTTTGACACGGCCGCAAGGTGAAAAAGGCGGTCGTGGGAAAATTGGACAGTTGCGAATTCGTTCGTTAGATGAATTGACGATAGCGCGTATCGAAGCGGCGCCGCTTTTAAATGGCAATTTCAGCAACGAGGACTGGGGCGGCGCGAACGAAATTTACGAACTTGAAACGGGTGAAATTGCCGTTTTAGGTCATATTGCTTTTTTTGATGAAGAAAATAATCGCCATTATTATCCGCTTGTTTTTTGGCTGGAGGACGATACGATTTGCCGGCCGAAAATCATTGCGGAGCGGTCAGATTTTATAGAAAGTCCTGCTAAACGCGCTGATTTAGTCGACGTTGTTTTTAGTGGTGGTCTTGTGTTTCAAAATGAGAACGCGATTTTATATGCTGGCATAAGTGATGCTAGTGCGCAGTATTTAGAACTTGATAACCCTTTTAAGAAAGTAGGAATATAAAACATGAATATTTATCGTTATGAAGAGAATCCTTTGATTACACCACTTGATGTTGTACCGTATCATGATGGCTATGAAGTTATCGGTGCATTTAATGGTGGTGTAGCGAAATACGGAGATGAAACACTCCTTCTCCTTCGCGTAGCTGAAAAACCAATTGCGACGCATGAAAATGAAGTCGTTGCGCCTTATTTTAACGTTCAGGAGCAAAAATTGGAGCGCGTTTCTTTTGATAAAAATGACCCAACCTATAATTTTGATGACCCACGTATGATTCGCCATAAAGATCATTTAGGCGGTTTCATTTATTTAACATCGATTTCCTACATTCGAATTGCTCGCAGTAAAGATGGACATCATTTCACGCTCGACAAAGAGCCGTTTTTATATCCGTTTAATGAATATCAAACGTTTGGCATTGAAGATGCACGTGTGATGCAGATGGAAGATACTTACTACATCACCTTTAGCGCGGTTTCAGAATGCGGCGTGGCCGATGCGCTAGTCACAACAAAAGATTTCAAAACGTATGACTACAAAGGCAATATTTTTGCGCCTGAAAATAAAGACGTTCTTCTTTTTCCTGAGAAAATTAACGGCAGTTATTATGCGTTGCACCGTCCCAGTGCAAAAAATATCGGCGAGCTTGATATTTGGTTAGCTTCTTCGCCAGATTTAGTCAACTGGGGGAACCATAAACGCCTGATTGGTGTTCGCCAAAATAGTTACGATGATGGTCGTGTTGGAGGCGGTTGTACGCCGATTAAAACGGAGGCCGGCTGGCTTGTTTTATACCACGGGGCAACTAAAGGGCACCGTTATGTTATGGGCGCGGCGCTACTCGATTTAAACGACCCGTCTATTGTTTTAAAACGAACAACAGAACCATTCTTAGAACCTGTTGCGGAATACGAAAAGAACGGCTTTTTCGGCGATGTAGTTTTTGCATGCGGCACGATTCAGGAGGGCGACCTGCTTAAAATGTATTACGGCGTAGCAGATACTTCGATGGCTGGCTGTGAAATGAAAATTAGCGATTTATTAGAACATCTGGAGCGGACGTCATGTTTAGCGAAGTAGAGCTTTCGAGATGGCAGAACGCAAAACTGCCAGCGGAACTTGAAAACGATTTGAAAACAAGTCGCGACTTGCACGACCAGTTTTATCGGAATCTAGAATTTGGTACGGGTGGAATGCGCGGTAAAATGGGGGCTGGGCCCAATCGGATTAATATTTATACCATTCGTCGCGCGGCAAGCGGCCTAGCAGAATATTTGCGTGAAACGGGCGGGCGGCAAAAAGGCGTTGCGATTTCGTTTGATTCGCGAATTCATTCGCGTGATTTCGCTCTTGAAACCGCCCGCGTCTTAGCGGCAGCAGATATCCCCGTTTTTTTATCCGAAGAATTGCGACCGACGCCAGAACTTTCCTTCATGGTGCGCGAATTTCAAGCGGCAGCGGGCGTTATGATAACGGCAAGTCACAACCCGGCAGCTTACAACGGCTTTAAGGTGTACGACGAAACGGGTTGCCAAATTACGCTAGAAGCCGCGAATCGCATTATGCAGTTTATGGAAGAAAAGGCAGATTTATTTGCGATACCGGTCGAAGCGGCCGATTGCCCACTGATTTCATGTGTAGGGGATTCGATTGACGAGGCGTATTTAAAAAACGTTCAGGTGGTGACGCACCGTCCAAATCTCATTACGGATTTTGGAAGCCACTTGAAAATCGTTTATACCCCGCTGCACGGAAGCGGCCTAAAGCTCGTTACAGAAGGACTTAAAAATGCCGGATTCAAAAACCTCACGCTAGTCCCCGAACAAGCCAAGCCAGACGGCCGTTTTCCGACAGTTGTCTCGCCGAATCCAGAAGAATTAGCCAGTTTTGAATTAGCTTTCAAACAAGCGAAGGAACAAAATGCTGATATTGTTTTGGCGACTGATCCTGATGCAGACCGACTTGGTGTAGCTGTTTTGGACGATGGCGAATACAAAATTTTGACGGGGAACCAATTAGGGGCGCTCATGCTGCACTATCTTCTTGCCGCAAAAGGCGAAGTAAGCGAAAATGATGTCCTGGTGACTACCGTTGTGACGAACGATTTAGGACGGAAAATGGCTAACCATTACGGCGCGCGGCACGTTGAAACGCTAACCGGCTTTAAATTTATCGGCGAACAAATTGCTGGCTTTGAAAAAACAGGTGAACACTTTTTATTCGGTTATGAAGAAAGCTACGGCTATTTAGTTGCGCCATTTGTACGCGATAAAGATGCGATTCAGGCGGCGCTTTTAACAGCAGAAATGGCGCTTTATTTCAAAGAAAAAGACATGTCGCTCTTAACCGTTTTGGATAGGCTCTATGATGAATTTGGTTATCATAAAGAAGCGCTAACGAATTTGGCCTTTGAAGGTGAAGATGGCACAAACAAAATGAATGAATTATTGACAAGATTGCGTAAAGAAACCGTTTTTCCAAATGTCGTACAAAAAATTGATTTTGCAAGCGGCAATTTAGGGCTGCCAAAAACGAATATGTTGCAATTTGATTTTGCAAACGGTGAACGCGCATTTATTCGCCCTTCGGGAACAGAACCAAAATGTAAAATTTATTTTCAAGTGGTTGAAGATTCTGCTGAAAAGGCTGAATTAGCACTTCAAAAGCTGACCGAAAATATACTTACACATATATAAAAGGAAGCCAAGATAATCAAAAGTCTTGGCTTCCTTTTTTTATTGCCGTATACTGAAAATGAAAATTGGTATAGTTTGTGGAGAAAATGTGGAGAAACGATGTATAAGATTATACGTATATTGGTCTAGTGTACTACAATGAGATTTTTTCGCCGCCTAAATCCGCGGAAGCTTGTTCATGTTCTGCGATGCTAATCGTTTCTTTTGCGCTTTCAAGTGGGACTGCTAGGCTAGGGTCGCGACCATTTAAAAGTGCGTCGGCGAAATGTTTAATCTCTAAATAATAGCCGTCTTCTTTATTAATGGCTGGCTGAAACTTTTCCCCTTCTTCTGGGTAGTCTGTTAAAATGCCGTTTTCTAAAATAATTGTTCCTGTGTCAAAGTTAATGCGGTAGCGCATTTCAAAGCCGAACTCGCCGTTTATTGTCCAGTCATCTTGTGCGTTTACGACTTTTCCGTCGGCATAGTGGTAGTTAGAGGAAACGATATCGTAGCCACTCCCTTTGAAAATCACTTTGCCAGTTGTGGAAACAGCTTCGGGCTTGCCAAATAGCCAATTGATGGTGTCAACATCATGGATATGCTGATCGAGTAAGCAGCCACCTGATTTATCTTTTTGCAGCAACCAATTTTCAAACGACCATTTTGGTGTTCCGCCACCCCTGAAGAATGAAGCGCTTACAACTTTGCCGTAGCGACCGCTCTCGATAGTTTCTTTCACATATTGATAGCTAGGGAAGAAACGAAGCGTTTGGCCAATCATTAGTTTGCGGTCATATTTTTTCGCAGCTTGAATCATTTCTTCGCAGGCAGTTTTTGAGATGGCCATTGGTTTTTCGCAAAAAACATGCAAGCCGAGCGACATCGCAAGAACTGATTCTCTCGCATGAAGATAGGTAGGTAAACATAAATCTACATAGTCCAAGTCTTCTTTTTCGGCCATTTCTTTTAAGCTGGAATAAAAACGGAATTTTGAGAAGTCAATTTGTTTGCCGTGAACTTCCAGATTTCCTTCTACTTGTGCACCGCTATGTTTGGTTTTATCAACATCACAAATTGCGACAAGTTCAACTGGGAACCCTTCATCCATTAGACGTATGTAATTTTGCAAATGAGCGTGCCCCATAAAACCGAGCCCAACAAGACCAACTTTTAGCATGATAAAGCCTCCGTTTTGATTTGTATTTCACAAACTTGCTTTTTTAAAACAAGAAAGTGATTGTACTAATACCTTACACAGAAAGTGATATTGTGATATTTAGAATCAAAGACACAAATTTTATAAAAAAAGACTAAATGTTAAAAAGAGGCTTTTCAGATTGCTTTTTGCCTGTAATAATCAAATTAAGCCAAGGGAGGCTTCTGGAAATGATAAACAGTGATTTCTTAATGACACTTGAGCCGATGAAGCGATTGCTTAATGTGGAGAGTATTGTAACCGTTTACTATTTCGAGTTTTCTAAGAACTATTTGTATGCTGGGGAGAAACATGATTTTTGGGAAATGGTCTATGTCGATAAAGGCGAGCTAGAAGTTTCAGCAGATAAGGAAGGTTATGAATTAAAAGAAGGCGACATTATTTTCCATAAGCCAAATGAATTTCATAATTTATGGGCAAACGGGATTACTGCACCGAATGTTCTTGTTGTAAGCTTCGTCTGCAGCTCAGAAGGAATGCATTTTTTTGAAAATAAAATCATGCGTCTTGCAACTGGTGAGCGAGAACTGCTTGCGAAAATGTTACAAGAAGCGAAAGGTGTATTTAAACCCGAACTAGGTCGACTTTATTTAAAAGAAACGCGGCTGGATCACCCGCGAATTGGCGCCGAGCAAATGCTGTACATTTATTTAGAGCAGTTTTTAATCCGCTTGATTCGCGATGAAACGACCAATGTTAATCAAAAAAGAATTAGTATAGCAACCAAAAAAAAGTTTGAGAAATCAATTGTAAACGACATTATTCAATTTATGAATGACAATTTATACGGGCATCTTTGTTTAGACGACATTTGCCAAGCGTTCTTTTTCAGCAAGACGTACTTAAAAACGATTTTTAAAAAAGAAACAGGCTACACAGTAATGAATTTTTTTAAAATGTTAAAAATGGAAGAAGCGAAAAAATGTATTCGAGAAAACAATCATACCTTTACGCAAATTGCACAAAAACTAGGCTTCGATTCGGTGCATTATTTTTCGAACAGCTTCAAAAAACAGACTGGGCTTAGCCCGAGCGAATATGCCAGATCCATTCAGGCGCTCGAAACAAAATTGCGTGAAGACGGGGAAGGAAGATAAATGTGGGAGTGAAATTTGGAGTTGTTGGTCTCGGGAATCGCGGAAGCAAGTTTGCCTTGCATTCCATCATACCACATCCTGATTTTGAACTTGTGGCCATTTCAGATGCGGACGAAAGAAAGTTTGTGCTATTTGAAGATTTCGATGTGGAAGCCTACACAAATTACGAAGATTTACTCCAAAATAAAGAGGTTGAGGCGGTTTTTATCGCGACGCCTGATGACACACATGCAGAATTGGTAATAAAAGCGGCGCAGGCTGGGAAGCACATTTTATGTGAAAAGCCACTTGAAGTGTCCCTTGAAAAAGTAAACGAAATCGAAGCTGCACTTGCGCGTTTTCAAGGGGTTTTTCTTGTAGGTTACGTCCTCAGATATGCGCCGCTTTATTATAAAGTGAAGCAAATCCTTGCCGCGGGAACGATTGGGCGCATTTGGCTCGTGAACGGCACGGATCATATTCATTACGGCGGTTATGCTTTTTTTCACGACTGGCACCGCGATAAAGTGCGTTCTGGTAGCTTGCTTTTGCAAAAAGCAACGCACAGCTTAGATATTTTGAACTGGTTGATAAACTCTGAACCCGTGCAAGTTTCAGGGCTCGGTGGATTAGAAGTTTTTGGAGAAAGGGGAGCGAAGGAAAAATTTGGCGCGCCCTTACAAAAAAAATTGCATTGCCGAACTTGTCAAATCAAATGGAGCTGCGAGGAAAGCCTCTTAAACATAAAAAAATATAAAAATATCGAGTGGCAAAAAGATTGGCCAGATGATTGCGTATTTGATTCTAGTGTAAATGTAGATGACCATCAAGCGCTTTTAATTCTTTATCAGAATAATACGAAATTGACCTATTCATTATGCCAATTTTCGGCGTTCTACAGACGCGAGTTTCAGTTTTTCGGTACAAAAGGAGAGCTATATTTCGATGATGAGCGAAATGAAATTGTGATAAACGACCGCTTGAATTCGGAGCAAACCATGATTCATGTACCAGAACTGGCTGGCCACGGCGGTGGTGACGATGAAATGTTGCTAGATTTCTTAAAGTGTATTGAAAGTGGGGCAAAACCGCGTTCCAATTTGGGAAGCAGTGCATCTGTATCGAGGCTTGTCATTGCAGCGGAAGAGGCCATTAAAGAAAATAAAATTATACGTGTGGAGGGATGATGTTGGAAAACGAAGAGCGTTTAGCAGTGAAACTTGCGAGGGCAAAGAAGTTGGGGCAACTTACGTTTTTTCGGTATTTTCTAGTGGAACCAATTGCGGAAGAGACGGCGCGGATAGTACGGATTGAAGAAGTCTATGCTTTTATGAAGGGGATTCAAGAAGGCGAGGCTGAAATTATGTTTTCGAGTATCGGTAAAGATAAAACGGTCTTTCTCGTAACGGGAAAGTGGGGAAATCGGGCGCATTTTAATGTCATGCTGGATTTTAGTGGCCATAATTCATCGAAAATCAAGAAATTTGAAATTGCCGGCCTAGAGGGACTGTTCCAATTTGACACGACTACGGAAAATGCTTTTTATTCGAACTTTTTAAATACTGAATCCGTCAAGGATCATAGGGTGCCTAGTGCGCAAGGAAGACAGTTGTTTGAACTGATTTTATCCGAAAAAGTAATAGATTTAAGGAGGTTGTCGTTTTGAAAATAGGCATTATTGGGACGGCACACATGCATGCCGAGAGCTACGTGAAACATTTGCGAACGCTTGATGTTGAAATTGTTGGCGCGTTTGATAGGAATAACAGCCGGCTTGCGGAGTTCTGCAAGCGCCACAAATTGCCGGCATTTAAAGAGTTAAATCGTTTGCTAAAAAGTGACATTGATACAGTTTTAATTTGTTCGGAAAATGCGTTTCACGCTGATTATGCGGTGGCATCAGCCATGTACGGGAAACATGTCATCGTGGAAAAACCGATGGCGCTATCCGTTTCGGAAGCTGACAAGATGATTCTTGCGTGCGAAAGTTCCAAAGTCAAATTGATGGTGGCACACCCCGTTCGCTTCTCCAAGGTAATGCAGGAGCTTAAAGCAAATGTTGATGCCGGAAACATCGGACGCGTGCTCGCAATTGATGCGACGAATCATGGGAAAAATCCGGGCGGCTGGTTTACTGAACCCGAATTGTCAGGCGGCGGTGCCATTATCGACCACACCATTCATATGGCGGATATGGTTTATGCGCTGTTTCAACCTAAAATTGAAAGTGTTTTTGCGACAAGTGAGAACTGGACGGAAGGGGCTGCCGTGGAAGATACAGGGCTACTTCATATCCGCTTTCAAGACGGCGTTTTCATGAGCTTAGACACATCTTGGAACCGTCCAGAAGCCTATCCCGTTTGGGGCGATGCGTCGCTTGCGCTAGTCACGGAAAATGGTTACGTCCATGTTGATGGCTTTGGCCGCAAGGGCCTTCGCTATACGGAAGAAAAGCCAATTCATTTTGACTATTATGAAACAGATATGGATTTTCTCATGCTAGAAGCGTTTAAAAAAGCGGTTGATGAAGGTTTGCCGTCGCCAGTACCAGGCGCTGCAGGGAGATTCACGGTGCTGCTCACAAAAATGGCTTACGCTTCCATTGAACAGGAGAAACTGATTTACTGGGAGGATATAAGATGAGGAAGGGAATCAATAGTTGGTGTTTACCAACAACGCTCACGAGGAATGAAATTTTCCAAGAAGCAAAGGCAGCAGGTTTTGAAACAATCGAGCTAAACATGGCGGATGCGCATGCCGACGCGAACTTCGCGGATGAACTGGGCCTTGTAGATACAGAAATTTTAACGACTGAAACGACAGAACAAGAACTTTTGGGGTTAAAAAATCTGTCAGAGAAATTTGCGCTACCGATTTCAAGCGTGGCTACAGCGCTTCATTGGTCGTATCCTTTAAATGCTAATGATGAGAAAGTGCGGGAAAAAGGCAAAATGATTGCTAGAAAAATGATTGATGCATGCCACATTCTAGGTGGCGATACGGTTTTAATTGTTCCCGGCGTTGTGACAGAGGACGCTGATTATGCGACTTGCTACGAGAGAGCAAAAGAAGCGCTCCTTGAACTGGCCCCGTATGCAAAGGAAAAAGGCGTTGTCATTGGCGTGGAAAATGTGTGGAATAAATTTCTGCTTAGTCCGCTGGAAATGAAGCGGTTTATTGATGAAATTGGCGATCCGAATGTAAAAGTATATTTTGATGCTGGAAATGTGTTGCAATTTGCTTATCCAGAGCAGTGGGTTGCTATTTTAGGGAGCCGCATTCAAAAAGTGCATATTAAAGATTTCTCAAAAGTTATTGGCAATATTCATGGTTTCACAGGCTTACTCGCAGGCGACATGAACTGGCCGAAACTTATGGAGTCCCTTCAAACAATTGGTTATGACGGCCCTCTTACGTGTGAATTAACCCCGTATAGGGAGAACCCATTGCAACTTTCAAGAGATGCGAGCCAGGCAATGGATTATATATTAGCTTGTTATAAAAAATGAGAGGAGCGATTTTGAGATGAAAAGAAAAGGATGGACAATTGTGTTAGTGATGTTGCTTCTAAGTTCAACACTCGCAGCATGTGGGGGCAGCGGCGGAGGTGGCGGCAAAAATTATGGCAGTGGAAATGTGGAAATCGAGCAAGTAAATTAACGCCCTAGAAGGAGAAGTTATCCGCCGCATCTTTCGCAAGGTGAAGCGGATTACATATTAACCAACCATAACAAAAAGGAAAGGGGTTATTTTAACATGAAAAGAAAAAGTTGGGCAGTTGCTTTAGCTGTATTACTTTTAAGCCTAGTACTTGTGGCGTGTGGAGGAGGAAGCAGTAGTGACGACGGCAGCGGAAGTGATCAGAAAGTCATCACGTATGCACTTTGGGATAAAGAACAAGCACCCGTTTATCAAGAAATTGCAAAAGATTTTGAAAAAGAAAATCCAGATGTAAAGGTGAAATTTGAAATTACACCCTTTGCACAATATTTTACTAAACTGGAAACGGCCATCACGGGAAAAAATGCGCCAGATGTATTTTGGGTCAATATCCCACGAGCGCCAGATTACATTAACAACGGCGTTTTAATGCCAGTTGACGATGTGAAATTTGATAAAGATAAAATTCCTGAACAATACTTAAAAGCTTATTCAAAAGACGGAAAATTATACGGCGTACCAAAAGATTTTGATACAAATGCTCTCTTTTACAATAAAAAAATGTTTGATGATGCAGGAATAAGCTATCCCGACGACACTTGGACATGGGCAACGTGGCAAGATGCAGCGAAAAAGCTTACAAAAGCAGATGAGAATATTTATGGCTTAGCAGCGCCACTCACTTGGCAAGGCGGCTATTATGACACCATTTATCAAAATGAAGGAAGCCCATTTGTGGATAAAGGAAAGAAATCAGGCTTTTCAGATCAAGCGACCATTGATGGCGTTGATTTTTGGTACAGTTTTACAAAAAATGGCTCAGCAACCCCACTAAAAGATATGGCAGGGACAACAGGGTCCGAGTTGCTCCTTAATGGCCGAGTTGCAATGTCGGTCGAAGGTTCTTACATGGTACCCGTTATTTTTAAGGAAAAATATGGAAAAGATAACATTGACGTAGCTCCGCTTCCAAAAGGGAAGACGCGCGCGACAACTTCCAACTCACTCGCGAATGTCATTTCAGCAGGGACAAAAAATGAAGATGCCGCCAAGCGCTGGGTCGCATTTTTATCCACAAAAGAAGCAAGTGAAAAAGTAGCCGAATCAGGCGTTGTTATTCCAGCGTACCAAGGTGCAGCTGATGCATGGATTAATGCCTATCCGGACAAGAATTTAAAAGTTTTCACAGAAGCGGTTGATTATGCGGTGCCACTACCAAATACAAAAAACAGCTCCGCGGCCATCGCAATTGAAAGTGACGTTCTCTCGAAAGCATGGACAGGTGAGGAGAGCATTGAAGCCGCCTGCAAAGAACTCGCAGATAAAGCGAACGCGCTATTAAACAAATAATGAATAAGGACTGATAAGCATGGCAAAACAAACACTTTCTGTGAAAAAATATAAGAAAAGAGATATGCTATCTGCCTTATTTTTTGTTGGTCCGCTTTTTTTGGGGCTACTCATTTTTTACTTGATACCAATGGTTCAAAGCGTATTTTATTCCTTTACGGAGTGGGGCATGTTTGGCGGCTACAATTTTACTGGCCTTGCCAATTATAAAAAAATGATTGCCGATCCAGAAGTGTTGAAAGCGCTAAAGAATACGCTAACGTATGCTATTTTCACAGTACCAATTGCAATGGCGATTTCCATTTTCATTGCGACGCTACTCAATAATAAAATTAAAGGCGTCACGGCCTACCGGATGATCTATTTCTTACCCGCCGTGACCATGACGTCCGCCGTCGCGATGATATGGAAGTGGATGTTCAATTCACAATACGGGATTATCAACCAGTTCCTAGGCCTATTTGGCATAGATGGCCCAGCTTGGCTAACGGATTCGAATACCGCGATGATAGCGCTCATCATTGTTGGCGTTTGGAGTTCGCTCGGCACATCCATCGTGATTTACTTAGCAGGCTTACAAGGCGTGCCAACAACATTTTATGAAGCCGCTGAAATGGACGGGGCAGGACCAATACGCAAATTTTTCAAAATTACACTGCCGCTTTTAACACCAACGATGTTTTTCAATTTAATTACATCTCTCATTTCAGCCCTTCAGGTGTATGATTTAATTTTCCTAATGTACAGCCAAACAAATCCAGCACTTCAAGACGTGCAATCACTCGCCTACCTTTTCTACAAAAATGCCTTTATTTTGAATGACAAAGGTTATGGTGCCGCAATTACAGTCGTGCTACTCATGTTAACGCTAGTGATTACCGTAGTTAACTTTGGCCTACAAAAAAAATGGGTTCATTACCAGTAAAGGAGTGGAAAACGTGCTTAAAAATCGCTATTCCAAAAAATGGCTTGTCCATCTATTGTTGATTCTCGGGGCCTTTATGATGGTTTTCCCCTTTTTCTGGATGATTATGACATCACTAAAGACGACTGCAGAATCCATTGCCATTCCGCCGACCATTTTCCCAAGTGAATGGCAATGGCACAATTATAAAGACATCTTTGTCATTTTTCCGTTCGGGAAGTTCTATTTAAATACATTCGTTTCGACCGCAGTCATTACAATCGGCCAAGTTTTCCTTTGTGCCATGGCCGCCTACGCCTTCGCGCGAATTAATTTCCCGTTTAAAAATGCGCTATTTATTTTAATTTTGTCGGTTTTAATGGTACCTGCTCAAATTTTCCTTATTCCACAATATTTGATTATCCAAAACATGAACTTACTCAACACCATTCCGGCGCTATTTATTCCCGGATTGTTTTCAGCCTTTGGAACGTTTTTACTCCGGCAGTTCTTCATGACGATTCCAAAAGAAATTGAGGAGGCGGCCATTATTGATGGCTGCTCGCGCATCAGGGTTTTCTTTAGCATTATTTTGCCGCTTTCGCGCTCTGCCTTAGTGTCCTTGGCAATTTTCGCACTATTATATGGCTGGAATTCGCTACTTTGGCCATTAATTGTCAACACATCTACCGATAAAATGACGCTTTCCGCCGGACTTGCTTCATTAAGTGGGCAGTATGCAACGAATTATCCACTCATCATGGCGGGTTCATTCCTAGCGATTATTCCACTCATCATCGCATTCTTAATATTCCAGAAACAATTTATTGAAGGAATTGCGCTGAGCGGCTCGAAGAATTAAAAGAAGCGAGAAAACGAGTTTGGGACATAGTTAGACTTTGTTCCATAAAAAAGGAAAATAGACAAGCAAAAAATCCAGTAATTATGCCATTTTTGAAAATGGATTTTACTGGATTTTTTCTTATTTTTCATTTATGTCCCAGTCTCGTTTCTTTGAGTTTGAATGCAATTTGCTAAATTATAACTTCCACGTGTTATAATGAAAATGGATGCATTTATAAAACAACCAAGAGGTGATGAACATGATTAAAATTCAAATTAGCGAAAGCGAACTGCGGACCCATGCCGGCGACCTACGGGAGGCAAGCGGCGGGGAAACTTATCAGACCTTACGCGAGCTAGAGGCGCAACAAGCCGAGCTTCGAAAGGCGTTGTCATCATGAGCCGGATTAGTATTGCCGAAGTACGTGCCTTTCAAGAAGCCTTACAAAAGGCCAATGCCACCATGCGTGCTCGTATTCAAGCGGTACAAGCAAGTGCCTTTCGTTATTCGGCGGATTATTTCTTAGACGGGCAAGCGATTCAAGCTTCCCAGTATTATTTTCGCGAAACCTATCAGACGGTAGGCGGGAGTTTGCTTGAAATTTTAGATACGAGTGAAGCAC